>DATDIC010000038.1:0-13712 GCA_036521275.1 Acetobacteraceae bacterium | reverse complement strand
AGCCCCGCCGTTGCCACCGCCGCCGCCCTCCGCAAGCTGCTGGGAAGCGCCGCCGTTGCCGCCACCGCCGCCTTCAGCAAGACGAGTGCCAGCCCCACCGTTGCCGCCACCGCTGCCTTCAGCAAGCTGCTGGGAGCCGTTGCCCCCACCGCCGCCTTCAGCAAGCCGCTGGGAAGCGCCGCCGTTGCCCCCGCCGCCGCCCTCAGCAAGCTGCTGGGAAGCGCCGCCGTTGCCACCGCCGCCGCCTTCGGCAAGACGGGTGCCAGCCCCACCGTTGCCGCCGCCGCCGCCCTCGGCAAGCTGCTGGGAAGCGCCGCCATTGCCGCCGCCACCGCCTTCGGCGAGCTGCTGCGAAGCGCCGCCATTGCCGCCGCCGGCTTCGGCCAGCGACGCACGATTACAGTCGGTCGATTTGGTCTGCGCGAACGCAGTACCACCAGTCATCGTCAGGCCTATCGCCAGGAGGGCAGACGCAGCTAACGTTGCGTTTCGCATCCTTTCGGCTCCTCTTTTCTATTCGAGCAGGTCAGCCCCCCGCTCATAGGCATTCTTAAGGTCCGGTCATCTGTTCAGTGACCTGGCCGGCAGAATATGGTCATCGTGCAACCGTCTGCACGCTTTTTTCCGTGCGACTGCCCCGCATTCCCGCCATGCACAGGAGCCGATACCCCGGCCATGGCCGCTGTGCAGCCGGAAGGCGATCGGTCGCGGTCTCAACGACAGTTCGGTCATGAAGTTCATACCGTCCAGAATGCCCACCGCTCGTGCCTGTCAGATCTCGACGACACTGCCGCGAGAGCCGGGCTGTAAAACCTGCGCATGGTAGTAGCCAGCACCACCGCCAATTGCCGACGCGGATGTGTGAGCCGCCGGAAGCACCGGGATTGTCACGCCGGCCACAATGCCCAGAACTCCGAACAGCACTGTCAGAACTTTGGTCATCGTCGCCTCCGAAACCGCGTTGGTCCGTTCCTCGCCAACAAATATCGGCGGAAACGTCGCCCGAGTCATTGAACCTCGTCACAGTCAGATGATGATACTTTTCACAGGCGAACGGTGACCTCGGTCACTCAGATGGGCCTGGCTGGCAGGACCCAGCCATCCAAAATCCGCACGTTGACGCGCTCACCCTGGGCTGGCGGTTCACCGTGATGAACCACCTCCAATCCGTCCGGCACGATATCGCCCACCCCGACGCGAACCAGCCAGTGGCTGCCCTGGTAGCGCACGTCGATTACATATCCCAACAGCAAATCCGATTGTCCTACCGGGGCGATGGCAAGCTCATGCGCGCGCACCGCCAACGTGGCCGGACCGGGCGGGTGGCCAGATGGGGCGCGTACCGCGCAGGCGCATCTGCCAACGCGGACATTCGCTCTCCCACCGATTGCATGTGCAACCATAATCGCCGGCAACAGCATCGCGTTGCCGACGAACCGCGCGGCCTCCGCGCTGGCGGGATGCTCATAGATGTTGCGCGGCGTGTCACATTGCAGAATGCGTCCGCCCGCCATCAGCGCGATACGGTCTGCCAGCGCGAGTGCCTCGTTCTGGTCGTGGGTGACATAGAGAAACGTCGATCCCAGCGCCGCGCGCATGGCGGTGAACTCGGTCTGCATGGCGCCGCGCAGCGATGGGTCCAGATTGGCCAGCGGCTCATCCAGCAGCACCGTCCCCGCCGACCGGGCCATACACCGCGCCAGAGCAACGCGCTGGCGCTGGTCGCCGGATAACGCTGCAGGACGACGGTCGCCATATTGCTCCAGCCCGACCTGCCGCAGCGCCTGCGTCACCGCCTGGCGACGCCCCGCCCTGTCCAGTCCGCGCTGTTCCAGCGCGAATCCCACATTGCCGGCAACCGACATATGCGGCCACAGCGCATATGACTGGAACACGATCGCGATATCGCGATCTTCTGGCGGAATGAAACAGTCGGGTGACGCGACCATCATCTCGCCAATCCGCACGCTGCCCGCATGCGGACGATGAAATCCGGCCACCACGCGCAGCAGCGTGGTCTTGCCGCAGCCGGACGCGCCAAGAACCACCAGGAACTCCCCGGGCGCGACACGCAGATGAACCCCATCCAGCGCGCGCACGTCGCCGAACCGGCATGCGACGCCGGACAACTCGATGCTCACCCCGACCACGGCAGCACCCGCCACGCCGACGCTGGCAGCAACGCAGTCAATCCGGCAACCAGGAAAAGGAACATCAGGCACAGCACGGAGACGGCGGCGGCCTCGGCAATATTCCCGCCTTCGTTCAGCGAAAAGATCAGCACCCCGACCGTCTCATGGCCCGGCGACCAGAGCAGCGCCGAGACGGTCAGTTCCCCGAATGAGGTCAGCAGCACGAGTATTCCCGCCGCCGCCGCGCCCGGGCCGAGCAACGGGACGGCGATGGCGAACATGCGGCGGAAGAACCGCGCTCCCTGCGCGCGGGCTGCCTCGTCCATCACCGGATCGATCCGTGCAAGGGCCGCCTGCACCGGCCGCACCGCCAGGGGCAGGAAGCGCGGAATGTAAGCCAGCAGCATGATCCAGGGGGTGCCGTACAGCGATATCCGCAGCATCGGCAGCGGCCGCGAATACAGCAGGATCATACCGATCGCCAGCACGATGCCCGGCAGCGCGTACGGCGCGTCGATGATTGGATCCAACGATCCGATCAACCGGCGCAACCACGCGCGATCCCCCCATGACCGCAGCAGCGCCGCCGGAATCGCCACGGCGACGCCTGCCATCGCAGCAGCGCCCGCCAGCCACGCCGAGGTGATGAAGGCACGCCAGGTCTCGGCCGTGTGCAGCACCGTAACGTAATGATCGAACGTCGCGGTGGCAGGCCGGAGCGGCACGCCATACGCGCGCGATACGGATGTGGCGACAAGGGAGGCCAACGGCAGCACCATCACCACGGCCGACACCGTCAACAGCCCCAGCGTGACCGGCGCACGCCAGGCGCCGAGCTCGATCTGGCACGTGCCGCCGGCCCCGCCGCCGATCGTGGCGGCATCTACGCGACGGGCGACCCATCCGGTTGCCAGTGCCGCAGCCGCCGACAGGATCGCCAATCCCAGCGCCAGCGCGGCCGCGTCCGGCAGCATCGCCTGGCCGAAGCCGGTCAGGCGCTGGTAGATCAGCACGGCCAAGGTTGGATAGCGGCCAGGAATCCCGAGCATTGCCGGGACCCCGAAGCTGCCGAGACAGGCGACCACGGTAAGGCCGAACCCGGCGATCAGGCCGGGGCTGGCAAGCGGCAGCACGATCCGCCGCAGCACGCGCGCCCGGCGGGCACCGCCGGCCCGGGCGGCTTCGATCAGCTCGCCCGGTATTCCAGCCAGGGCGGCACGCGCCGCCAGGAACACGATCGGCATGTGCTCCACGCCCAGCAGCAGTGTGATGCCCCACCCCGAATAGAGCGCGTCATCGCCAGCGCCAAACCAGCCCGGCAACGGCCCCCCCGGCGACAGCATCTGCATCCAGGCCAACGCGATGATCTGCGCCGGGATCAGCAGCGGCAGCAGCGCCGCGATCGACAGCAGCCGCCGCGCACCGGCATCCGTCAGCGCCACGACGGAGGCGTAGGCGCCGCCCAGCGCCAGCGCCACCAGCGCACCGCCAAGGCTGGTGACCACGGAGCGCAGCAGCGCCCGAACCACCGAAGGCGACGCAAACACGTCGCCCGACGCCCATACCGCAGCCGCGGCGAGCCGCAACAGGGGCAGCAGGCCGAGCCACGCCACGGCGACCGCCAAGGCCACGCCAAGGAACGCTTCGGCCGCCGGCATCCGCCGGGACAGACGCCCGATGATCAACCGCCGAAATCATCCGTGAAGCGGAGCAGATCGGGTTGCGCCTGCCGCAGAATGTCGCTGATCGGCGGCGCGAGAATGTGGATCTGGTCACGCGGCGGGAAGCCCGCCGGGGGCGGCACGTCGGACCGCATCGGCAGATAGCCCTGCGACGCCGCGAAACGCTGGCCGGTTCCGGACAGCAGGAAATCGACGAACGCCTTCGCGGCCGGGACGTTGTGTGCGGTCGCCAGGATCGCCACCGGCTCGGTCACCACGGTCACGCCATCACGCGGAAACACGAAATCGATGGGCGAGCCCGCCCGTTTCGCGTTCAGCGCCATGAAATCCACCAGCACGCCATACCGGCGTTGGCCGCCGGCCACCTCGGTCAGCACCTGGCCGTTGCCTTGCACGGCGACCGCGCCGTTCTTCGCCAGCCGGTCGAAGTAGGTCAGCCCCAGTCCCGGCAGTTCTGCCAGCGTGCCCATGAAGATGGCCGCGGCGCCGCTATAGAGCGGGCTGGGCAGCACCACCTGGCCATGCGCCGCTGGACCCAGCAGGTCGGTCCAGCTTTGCGGGCGTGGCGCCTTCAGGTTGTAAACGATGCCGGTGGTGATGAACTTTGTGCCGAAATACGTGTGGTCCACGTCATAGGCCGCGGCCGGCAACCCCTGAACCTTCGCATCCGGATAGGGCAACAGGCGCTTGTCCTGTTTCAACCGCTCCATGCTCATGGCGTCGGCGATCAGCAGCACGTCCGGCCGCGGCGCGCCGGCAGCGAACTCCGCGGCGAGCCGGGTCATGATCTGGGTCGTCCCATCGCGGATGAAGGACACGGTCACATCCGGCGCGGCCTTGCGGAACGCGGCGATGGTATGTTCGGCATCGGCCGGCGGCTGCGACGTATAGAGCACGAGCTGTCCCGACTGGGCCCGAAGGGCGGCCGGCATGCCCATCATCAGCACCGCCGCAAGCAGGGCTGCAACCACGCGCTTCATTTTTCGCCTCCGGCCGGTCGGCGAGCGATCAAGCCGGGCAAGAGGTGTCTGTCAACCGCCACCGGGGTCGCGAACCGGCTGGCCGGATGTGCTATGCTGGTTCTGTCGGCCGGTTCACTCCGTGCAGCGTCGAGGAGGCGTCGCGATATGGTCCAGGCCTACCGAACCATCGTGGTCGCGCTGACACTCGGGATGCTGGCGGGTTGTGGCACCACCCTGGCGCAGCGCCAGGCCAAGCTGGCACCCTTGATCGGGCGCCCGGTGAACGACCTGATCCAGCAGCTCGGCGTGCCCAACCGGACGTACGACGCGCAAGGCGTGCACTACCTGGCTTACGATGAACGCCAGGTCCAGATCCTGCCGGGCGTGCCGGGCCCCGGGCTTTGGTACGGCGGATGGTGGGGCGGCGGCATTCCGCCCGAGGTGGTGCAGTGGCAATGCGAGACGACGTTCGCCATCGCCGGCGGCATCGTCCGATCCTTCAGCTTCCACGGAAACGCGTGCGGATAAGGCCGGCTACCAGCCGCCGAACCAGACGCCTACCCCGTGCACGATGCCAACCGGAAAGAACAGCGCGCCGGCAATCAGCAATGGGCGCAGACCGGCCGCGGAGCAGAATACGATCGAGGTCAGCCAGGCGGAATAGCTGAACAGGCCCAGGCTGAGGCAGATCGCCGCAGCCAGCGGCGTGATCGGACCGTCTTTTCGAAGCTGCATGTGGCCGTTCGCTCCCTGCCAGCGCCGAGCGCCGCCGTGGAAAGTCCGAAGCGACAGCCTGCCTGTCGATGATAGACCCGCGTTCCCGCGCACGTAAAGAGTTCGCCGGCGTGACAGCCGCTATCGGCGGCGCAGCCAGGTGACGGAGGCGAACGCGCCGAGCCACGAGCCGGCCGCGGCAAACAGCACGTAGACGACGTCCTGGGTGTAACTGATGACTGCGAAGGCGGAGAGAAGGTACCAGATGCCGCTCCAATTTGCGGCCCACACGCGACGACGCGCGGTGACCGCTGCATTGAACAGCACATAGACGGCATCGGTGACCGCCGTGCACGCCAGCACGCCGGCGGCGATGACCGGATCGATCGCGAGGTTCATCGGCGGTTCTCCGTGCACGCGTTGCCAGGTGATAGCTCCTGGAGGTCATTCAGCAGGCATGGAATCGCAGGCTAACGCGCATACCGATTGCGTGGACGCGGCAGACCGAGATTGTCGCGCAGCGTGGGTCCCTCGTACTCGCTGCGGAACAAGCCACGCTCCCGCAACTCGGGAATGACCATCTCGATGAAATCGCCCAGACCCCCGGGCAGATGCGATGGCTGGACCAGAAATCCGTCGACCCCATAGTTGACGAACCATTCCTCCATCTGATCGGCGATCTGCGCACCGGTCCCCTTCACCGTGCGCTGCCCCCGCGCACCAGCAAAACGCTGATAAAGCTGGCGGATCGTCAGGTTCTCGGTTTTCGCCCAGTTGAGCACGTTGCGGAACGAGGTCGTGCTGCCCTTCGGCACCACGCTGTACACCGCCTCCGGTAGCGGGCCGTCCAGGTCATAGGGTTGCAGATCGAAGCCGGCGAGCGCGTTGGACAGCAGTTCCAGCCCGACATCTGGATGGATCAGCGATTGCAGATACTGGTGCTTCTCTTCTGCCTCCCGCTCAGTGCGGCCGACGATCGGGTTCAGCCCGGGCATGATCTTCAGATGGTCGGGGGAGCGCCCGTATTTCGCCATCCGCCCCTTGAGATCCTTGTAGAAGGCCTGCGCACCTTCAAGACTGTGCTGCGGTGTGAAGACCGCCTCCGCGGTGCGGGCAGCAAGCTCGCGACCCACCTCTGAAGAGCCAGCCTGGAAGATGACCGGATAACCCTGCGGCGGCCGCGCGACATTGAGCGGCCCGCGCACCGAGAAATGCTCGCCCTTGTGGTTGAGCGTGTGCAGCTTGGTCGGGTCGAAATAGCGTCCCGTGGCGCGGTCACGCAGGAAGGCATCGTCCTCCCAGCTATCCCACAGGCCGAGTACGATTTCGGTAAACTCGAGCGCCCTGTCATAGCGCTCCCCGTGTTCGTAATGCTCCTCCCGCCCGAAATTGAAGGCTTCCGACAGGTTTGCCGACGTCACCACGTTCCAGCCTGCACGCCCGCCGCTGATGTGATCAAGCGAGGCAAACTTGCGCGCGACATTGTAGGGTTCGTTATAGCTTGTGGTCGCGGTTGCAACCAGCCCGATGCGCTCGGTCAGCGCGGCGATACCCGACAGCAGGGTGACGGGCTCGAAATACGCCATGTATTGCGGCCAGCGGCTGAGCGCCTGCAGGTTGCCGTCGCGCACCGCCAGGGCGTCGGCCAGGAACATGAGGTCGAACTTCGCCCGCTCGCTCATTTGCGCAAGCTCGACGTAATGGCGGAAATTCGTGCCGGCGTCCGCCTGCGCATCCGGGTGCAGCCAGGAGGCCACATGATGGCCGGTGGGATGAAAGAATGCGGCCAGCTTCATCTGGCCGCGCACGGAGCCTGATCGCACGACGCCTGTCCTCCTTAGCCCGCGAGTTGCCATTCCTTGAATCGCTGGAAGGTCTTGTCGAGATTGGCAGCCCACCAGGCATCGTCCTTGATGAATACCTTGTTCCTCAATGCTGGATTGGTCGGCAGGATATCGACGATGTTCTTCGGCACTGCGGATAGTTCCGCGGTGTTCGGGATGGCATACGCGGTGGCAGTCATGTACGCCACGCCGCCCGGAACATTGTTCAGCATGAAATTGACGAACTCGAACGCTTCTTTCTTGTTGGCGCAGGCGCTGCTGACACAATAGTAGTTGCCGCTGACGCCGGCATAATCGGGCGTGAAGCCGAGATTGGCGCCGGCCTTGTTTGCCAGCAGCACCCGACCGTCGAACGCTGTCGCCAGGGTGACCGCACCGGAGGTGAGTTGCTGGATCGGTTCCTGGTTGGTGTTGTACCAGATGATGTTCTGCCGTCCCAGTTTGTCTAGGCTCTTCAGCGCACGCTCCACATCGAGAGGAAACAGCTTGTCGATCGGAACGCCGTCGGCAAGGAGCGCCAGCTCCAGCGTGCTGCCATCAGAGATGTTGGCATCCAGCGACCGTTTGCCGGCGTAGCGCCTGGTGTCCCAGAACTCAGCCCACGTCTTCGGCGCCTGATCGTCGGAGATCCGCTTCCGGTCCCAGCACATGACGAACAGGAACAGCGAGAACTTGATCCCGTATTCCTGTTTGTACTCAGGAGGAACGTTCGTCGTATCGATGATGCTGTAATCGTACGGGACGATCAGCTTTTCCTTGATCGCGGCGAAATACTCCGCGCCGGTGAGGTTGATCAGGTCCCACTGCGCGGGCCCGCCCGAAACTGTTTGCAGCTTCGCCAGGGCAAGAGAGGCGCCTGCGCCGAAATTCACCTTTATGCCAGTCTTCTTCTCGAACGGCTGGGCGAAATCGGCGGTGAGATAGTTATTCAGCGCCCCGCCATAGCCGGCGACGTTCAGGGTCTTGCCCTGCGCAAACGCCGGCCGGCCGAAGAACGACATCGCGGCCGCCGCCATGCCACCCAGCCCGGCCCGCTGCAACAGCCCGCGGCGATCGATCGTTACCATCACTACGCTCCTCCTTTGCTTGTGCGATCCTGCCGTTCCGAGCCGTCGGCAGCAGAGCCGCCGGCAAGCAACTGGGCATCATCGAAATTCCACCCGAGACGAACCTTGGCACCGGGCGCGGTTTGGGAGGTCGGCACCACATCGGTGCTGCTGACAACGAGCGACTGGCCCAGCGACCGGACGACCGAGCGCGCGTGCCGACCCAGGAACGTATGTCCGGTCAGCACGCCATCGGTGACCTGCTCCGCCAGTTGCGTGGTTTCGAGGAACCGGATGCGTTCCGGGCGCAACGACACCAACCCGGCATCGCCGGGTGCCGGAGGAGTGGCGCCGCGCGGCAGCCGCGCCCGGCCCAGCACGTCGCCATGAAAGCGCACAACGGCCTGGCCGTTTTCCACGCCCGCCAGGGTCACCGGAAGCAGGTTCGTCTCACCGAGAAAGCTGGCCACGAACGCCGTGCCGGGATGCAGATAGATCTCGGGCGGAGAGCCGATCTGCACTATTTCTCCGTCCCGCATCACCGCGATCCGGTCGGACATCGTCATTGCCTCGTCCTGGTCGTGGGTGACGAACAGGACGGATATGCCGACGCGCCGCTGAATCTCTTTTATTTCTGTCTGCAACTGCTCGCGCAGCCGGCGGTCCAGCGCGCCGAGCGGTTCGTCCAGCAGCAGCGCGTCAGGCTCGAACACCAGGGCGCGGGCCAGTGCCACGCGTTGCTGCTGGCCGCCCGACAGTTCGCGCGGCCGGCGCGCCGCGAAGCCGGCCAGGCCGACCCGGTCCAGCATCTCCATCGCCCGAAGGTGCCGCGTGGCGCCGCGCACCCGTCTCATGCGGAGCGAGAACTCGACGTTCTCCAGCACGCTCATGTGCGGGAACAGCGCGTAGCCCTGGAAGACCACGCCGAAATTGCGCCGCTCCGGCGGCAGATCGACCACGTCCTTGCCGTCCACGCGGATCTCGCCCTCAGTCGGCTGTTCGAACCCCGCGACCATCATCAAGGTGGAGGTCTTGCCGGAGCCGCTGGGGCCAAGCAGTGTCAGGAACTCTCCCGGATGCAGCGTGAAGGTGACGTCGCGGACAACATAGGTTCCGGGCGCGTAGGCCTTCCACACGCGGTGCACGTCCAACTGGCGTCCAGAGGTGCGCGGGTGCAGGAGGTCGAGTTCGCCTGGGGCATCCATCACCGCACTCCGCGCCGGAATGCGAGCAGACCCTGGGCGACCAGCGACAGGGTCGCCAGCAGGATGAACAAGGAGGCGCTGGCTGCGATCTTCGGGGTCAGCTCGAACTGGATGGCGGTGAACATCCGCACCGGCAAGGTGACCGTGCCCGGCCCCTGCAGGAAGAATGCGACCACCACCTCGTCGAACGATACGGCGAACCCTAATACCGCGCCGCTGAGTACACCGGGCCGGATCGCCGGCCAATAGATATGGCGAAGCACGTTGGGCCAGTGCGCGCCGAGGCTGCGTGCCGAACGGACCAGCGCCGGATTGAGCCCCGCGGTCAGGCTGGTCTGCACCGAAATGAAGACATAGGGCGTGACCAGAACGCTATGCACCAGGCCGATCGCGACCCAGCTTCCCACCATGCGCAGCCGCGCAAACAACAGGTATTCGCCCAGTGCAAGCACGACCAGCGGAATGATGATCGGCACCAGCAAGGCGCCGGTGACCACTCCCTTGCCGCGGAAATGCCTGCCGTGAAGGCCGATGGCGGCGGCGCTTCCGGCCACGCAGCCCAACACGACGGCAAACGCCGACACCTGAAACGACAGCACCGTCGAATGGACCCATTGTGGGTCGGACAGGTAATCGGCAAAGGAATGCAGCGACAATCCCTGGGGCGGAAACTGGATAAGCTGGCCCTTGGTGAGCGCCATCGGGATGATGATCAGCGACGGCAGGAGCAGGAAAGCCAGAATCGGCATGCTGGCGAAGAAAAGCGTGTTTGCCCCGCTGCGCTCAGCCCGCCCCATGTGTGCCCTCCTTGGGCAGGAGTTGCTGCAGGAAGATAAGCGGCAGGATCGCCATCAGGATCAATATCGCCAAAGCCGAAGCAGAGCCGAAATCAACGGTGGTGTGCACGTAATAGTCGACGAGGTTCGCCACCATCATGTCTGAAGGGGCACCGAGGATGACCGGGGTGATGAAGAAGCCGCACGAGATGATGAAGACCAGCAGGGCGGCGCTGCTGATCCCGGACAAGGTCAGCGGCAGGATGATACGCCGCAGCACCTGCCGCCTGGGGGCACCGAGACTGCGTGCCGCCTGCTCCATGCGCCGATCGATCCCTTGCATCGACGTGTAGATCGGGAACACGGCATAGGGCAGCACGTAGTGCACCATGCCGATGATCACCGCCAGGCGGTTGTGCAGCAATGTGACCGGCGCACTGGTGATCCCCAGAAGCTGCAGAAGGTCATTGATGGCGCCATTGTCTTGCAGCAGCGACGCCCAGGCGAAATTCTTGATCAGCACGCCGGTCCAGAACGGCAGCAGGATCACGGCAAGCAGCACGGTGCGGCGGCCCGGCGCGGCGCGCCACAGCGCCGCGGCGACCAGATATCCCAGCAACAGCGCCACCGCCGTGGTGATCAGGCTGATAACGAGGGTGTTGCGGACCACCACCAGCAGAAGCGGGCTGTGCAGGACAGATGCGTAATCGGTGCCCCCGTCCGCCAGGCTGAACCACAGGATCAGCGCCAGCGGCACCAGGATCAGCCCGCCGTACAGCACGCCGGCGGGGGCCAGCAGCCACGTTTCCCATGGCCGGCGCGACCGGCCGCCAAGTCTATTCATACGGCGCAAACTGTTCGGTCCGCCACTTCAGCGCCGCTGCCAAACCTTCGGTGCGGCGTATCGAGTCGAATTTGTCGGCCTCGGGCGAGCTGGTCGCGTCCATGATGGCCGAGGCTTCGGCGCCATACATGATGGCGCTGCGCAGCCCCATGGTCTCGAACGCCTGATTGACCGATCGCTTGTTCCATTTCAGACAGTCCAAAGACACGCGCGACATGCGTTTCGCGATCTTCGCAACCTCCTGATGCACGGTGGCCTTCGCAAAGACCTTATCGACCAGCCCCAGCCGGAATGCTTCGTTGCCGTCGAAACTGTCGCCTGTGTAGATAAGCTGGCGACAGCGCTGGCCGATCAGCCACGGCATGATCATGGTGGCGATGCCGTTGGAGAACCGCGCCTCCACCGCGGCGAAGGAAGATGTGTCGGAGCAGTAGCGGATATCGCAGCACATGGCGAATTCCAGCGCGCCGGCGTAGCAAAACCCGTCGATCAGCGCGATGACGGGCTTCGAGCAGTCCCACACCGAATAGGTGAACCGGATATCCTTCTGCATCCGGGCGCGCCATTCGGTCAGCGTGCGCCTCGGACGTTCCGCTGATTCCCTGATGTCGTAACCGGCCGAAAACGCTCTCCCGCCGGCACCGGTGACGATCAGCACCCGCACGTCGGGATCGGCGTCGGCCGTGGCGACGGCATCCATGATCTCGTCCACCAGAGGTTGGCTCAGCGCGTTGTGGCGCTCCGGCCGGTTCAGCGTGATGGTCGCGACGCGGTCATCGACGGCATAGAGAAGGAATTGATAGCTCATGTGGTCTCCGATGAACTTGCATGAGGTTCGATCAGCAGGTCCACGCCGGCCGCGCCGTGCGGGCTGACGATCAGCGGGTTTATCTCCATCGCCGCATAGAACTCCGAATGCGCCGCGGCGAGGCGCGAGAATGCGGCGATCGCGCGGGCAGCCGCGTCGATGTCGGATCGCGGCCGCCCGCGGACCCCGCCGAGCAGCATCGCGGCCTCGGTTTCCTGCAGCATGGCGCGGGCAGTTGCTGCATCGACCGGACCCAGCCGGACGCTGGCCTTGCGGCTGACATCGACGAGCACGCCGCCCGGGCCGACCAGCACGAAGCTGCCAAAGCCCTTGCGGTTGATGGCGCCGACGATCAGCTCCACGCCATCGGGCGCCATGGCTTCGACGACGATCGTGCCGGCATCGCCCTGCCTCGCGTTCTGATCAAGAATTGCAGCCACTGCGTGGTATGCGGCGATAACGGCGGCGGGATCAGCAAGGCCGAGCCGGACCAGGCCGAGATCGCTCTTGTGCGGCAGGTGCCACGCAATTCCCTTCATCACCACCGGGAAGCCGAGTTCCTGCGCCGCTGCAACCGCCGCGTCCACATTCTGCGCCGCGCGTGACGCCACCATCGGCACGCCTGCCCGATCGAGCGCGACGAAGCGTGCGGGCTCATCTGCGGGAAGCTCTGTCGCCGCGGCGGGAACGTCGATCCGCGATGGAGGCGGTGATGCAATATCGATCAGCCGCGCAATCGCCGTCAGGGCCGGACGCATGCCGGACAGGTAAGGGATACGGGCACGGTCCAGGATCGCGCGCACATCGGAGTTTACCCCCGTGCCGGCGGTGTTGTTGAAGAACACGAGGCGCTTGTTGGTTTCGGCCGCCACGCATGCCTCGGCCATGACGCAGGCATAGGGCACGTCGCCGCCGCCCTGGCCCGGCGCGTCGATGGAAAACCCGATGGTGCCGATGGAGGCATCGTCCAGCAGTGCTTGCAGCACGATGCGAAACCGCTCTGGATTGAAGCCCAGTCCCCACGCATCCAGGGGATTGCCGATGCTGGAATACGGCGGAAACGCCGGGCGCAGCCGCGCCAACGTGTCCGGCGACAGGTTTGCGTACGCAATCCCCAGCTCGCTCCCCAAATCCGCCATCAACGCCGCCTCGCCGCCCGACAGCGTAACAGGCACGAAGTGGCGCGTCGGCGGAGGTGCCCGGTTCGCAGCCAGCAGCGTCGCGACCTCCAGCATCTCGTCGAGGTCGCTGACGCTGATGATGCCCAGCGCCCGGAAATACGCCTGGTACAGGCGATGCTCGCCGGCCAGGCTGCCGGTGTGGGCTTGTACGAGCGTGCGACCGATTTCGCTGCGCCCGAGCTTCAGTGCCACGATGCGCTTGCCGCTCGCCAATGCCGTTTGGGCGGCCTGTGCGAACAGCGCCGGGTCGCGGACGGTTTCCAGGAACAGCAGGACAACGCCGACGCGGTCATCGGTCGCGATGTGCTGCAGGTAATCGGCCACGGTCACCATCGCCTCGTTGCCGGTGGTGACCAGGTAGGAGAAGCCGAGCTTGCGTTCGTCCTCGCTCAGGACCAGCGCCACGGATCCGCTCTGCGAAATCACCGCGACCGGTCCTGGCGCGATCGCGGAGAAATAACGCGGAGTCCACATCGCCTTGCGGTCGAGCACGTTGACCAGGCCAAGATTGTTCGGAC
>DATDIC010000037.1:0-6728 GCA_036521275.1 Acetobacteraceae bacterium | reverse complement strand
GCGACCAGGCCGCCGAAACGCTTGGTGAGCCCGCGCACCTCCAGCGCCGCGATGTTGCGCATCAGGCGCTGCCTCGCCGGCGCAGCGCGTAGCCCAGGACGCCGTCGGGGACGAACAGGATCACGATCAGCGCGATGGCCGCGACAACGAACGTGTTGAGCTGCCCGATCGGCCGCAGCAGTTCGTCGAACAGCACCAGGAAGATCGCACCCAGGATTCCGCCCAGGATGGTCCGCCGGCCGCCGAACACCACGGCGATGATGATCTGCACTGCGATGGACAGGTCCACCATCTGATCGACCGACGCCGTGCCCTCGTAGAATGTCAGCATCGCGCCAGCCAGCCCGGAGAACAGCGCGCTGAGGCAAAATGCTGCCAGCTTGTGCTTGGTGACATTGAAACCAAGCGCCGCCGCCTCGATCCGGTCCTGGCCCGTCGCCTGCAGGATAAGTCCCCAGGCGGAGCGCGACAGGCCGAACAGGATGATCGCGGAGATCACCAGGAAACCGAATGCGTACCAGTAATTCACCGCGGCGTTGATGGACAGCACGCTTGGTACCATCATGCCGATCTCGCCGCCGGTGACACTGGCAAAGATCACGATCGCGTCCACCAGCAGCAGCACCGCCACCAGCGTGACCAGCCCGAAATAAGGTCCGCGCAGCCGCAGCGCCGGCAATGCCAGCAGCAGCCCGCCCACCACCGCCGTTGCCGCGCCGCCCACCAGGCAGAGCGGGATCGGCAGCCCGGCATTGTTCATCAGCCCCGCCCCATAGGCGCCGAGACCGATCAGGAAGGTCGGGCCGAAATTGACCTCCCCGGCAAAGCCGAACAGCAGGTCCCACGACATCGCGAAGACGCCGAAATAATAGGCGACCGTGAAGACGCCGAGGAAATAGGCTGGCATCCACCAGGGTGCGACTGCGCCAAGTGCGATGATCAGCAGCGCCAGCCAGAGTGCCGGGCGCATCAGTAACCCGGGCCGCCGGGTGCGCGGCATGACGTCGGTGGCCTGCGCCTCGCTGGTTGTCACCGGCGTCCGAGCAGACCCTGCGGGCGCACGTACAGCACCGCGATCAAGATCAGCAGCGCCGGGATCGGCCGCAAGGTCGGCGCGATCAGGTATGCGGTGAGCGTCTCCGCATAACCGACGACATAGGCCGCCACCAGTGATCCTGGCACGCTGCCCAGCCCACCCAGGATCACGATGGTGAAGGCGCTCGCGGTCAGTGCGCCGGCATTGGCGGAGCTGACGCCAAAGAACGAGGCCAGCAGCACCCCCGCCAGTCCGGCAAGCAATCCATAGATGGTCCAGACGATGATATAGATGCGCGACAGCTCGAACCCGAGCAGCGTCAGGCCGCGTGGGTTGATCGATGCGGCCAGCAGTTGCTTGCCGATCCGCGTCCGGTTCACCAGCAGATAGAGTGCCCCGATCACCAGCCAGCACAGCACCGCGATCAGTACCTCGTTGCGCGGGGTGCGCACGCCGACAATGGACATGACGCCTGGCAATAACGGCTGCAACGTTACCGGGTTGTCGCTGAACAGATAGTCCATCCCGACCTGGATCATGATCCCCCACAGCAGCGTGCCGGTCAGGATGAATATCTCTTCCTCATCCTTGGGGATCGCACGCGAGCGTTGCAGCGGCCGTACCACCAGGAAATATGTGACGTAGGACGCCGCCAGGCCGGCAACGATGCCGATCACCGCGCTCAGATAAGGGCCGGCGCCATAGGTCACCGAGGCCCACCAGCCGATCAGCGCCGCGATCAGCATGATGCCGCCATGTGCGAGGTTCAGCACCCCGCACACGCCGAACATCAGGGTGAACCCGATGGCGCCGATGCCATACAACGAGCTGATCGCGAATCCGTCGATCAGGATCTGCAGGCCGCGCATGCGCGGTCGGGCAGGTCAGGTGTTACTTTGCCGCCTGCTGCTGGGGCAGCTTCACGAAGCTGGGGAATTTCACCTTGTTCGGGCATTTGTCGGTGGGCCAGATGCAGACCTGCTTGCCGTCCTGCCACTGCACGAAGATGCCGGTGGCCCAGTCCTTCCCATAGCGCAGCGAATGCGTGTACTGGTCCTGCCGGCCATAGAATCCGTAATGACCGACGGAGCCCTGCATGTCGGTCTTTTCCATCTCGGCCACCACCTTGTCCGGATCGGTGGAGCCGGCGCGCTTCATCGCCTCGGCGAACGCCATCACGCCGTCATACGACGTGAAGGCGGTGAAGGCCGGGAAATTGTGGAACTTGTCCATATAGGCTTTCTGCACCGCCAGCGTCGTCGGGCTGAGCGCCACGCCGGGGCCCGACCCGGTCTGCGTTATCACCCCCTCGGTGGCGCCGTTGGTGCTTTTCCAGAACGAGTCGTTGCTGGCCTGGGCGCTGATCCCCGCCATCGGGATCGGCACCTGCTGGGAATGCCACTGCACGGTGGGCTGCACGCCGACATGGGCGATCCCCATGATCATCACGTCCGGATGCTTCGCTTCAACCTGGTTGAAGATCGGCGTGAAGTCCGTGGTATCCGGATTGAAGCTGATGGTATCGACAATGTTCAGCCCGGCGCCGGGCAGGCACTTCGCGTACCCCACGTCGAGCGGCTTGGTCCAGTCGGCGTCTTCGCTGACGATGGCGGCGGTCTTCATGTGCAGCGCCTCCACCAGCGTGTCGTGCGAGGAATCGCAGACCGCCAAAGCGAGGTTGGGCGACGGGAACCACCCTTCGAACATGTATTTGTACTGGTCGTATTTGTCGTGCACCTGCTTGCTGATCAGGTCGCTCGCCGCGGCGGGGGTGAGCGTGGGGACGTGCAGGCGGGCGGCCCAGGGCTCGACTGCCAACGCCACCTCGCTGATGAAGGTGGTGATCACCGCCGACACGTGGTCCTGCTGAGCCAGGCGCTGGAAGGCACGCACGGCGTCGGCGGCCGAGGAGTGGTCGTCATAGGCGACGATCTCCAGCTTGCGGCCCTTGATCCCGCCATGGGCGTTGATGTAGTCGGCGGCGAGTTCCGCGCCGCGGGCAATCGGCTCACCGACCACGGCGGAGAATTCGCTGACCACGCCGATCTTGACCGGGTCGTCGGCGCGAGCGGCGCCGGCCCCACACAGCAGACCCGCGCTCAGGGCGGTGGTCGCGCACAAGGTCGCATAGCGCGCGCTGATAGATGGCATGGACGATCTCCCGTATTCGTTGAACCTCACCTGTGCCGGATGATAACTGACCCCCGGCTGTCCGGGAGTGTGCTGAGAGCGACGCGGCCCGTCAATTCGTCATGTGATTGCCGATCCGCAATTGCGCCGTCGGAATATCGGTGTATGCGCCTCCTGGACCTGGCGGGCGCACCGGATTAATGCCGCGGCCATGACTGACATCGTTCCCGTCCGCCGCGCGCTTATCTCGGTATCCGACAAGTCGGGCCTGGTCCCGTTCGCCCGATCGCTGACCGCACAGGGCATAGAAATCCTGTCCACCGGCGGTTCGGCGCAGGCGCTGCGGGAAGCGGACGTGCCCGTCACCGAGGTCTCCGCCCATACCGGCTTTCCGGAAATCCTGGATGGGCGGGTGAAGACGCTGGTGCCGCAGATCCACGGAGGCATCCTGGGCCGCCGCGACGACCCGGGCCACCTGGCGCAGATGGAGGCCCACGGGATCGCGCCGATCGACCTGGTGGCGGTGAATCTCTATCCGTTCGAAGCCGCCGCGGCCCGTGGCGCCAGCCCTGACGAGTGTGTGGAGACGATCGACATCGGCGGTCCGGCGCTGATCCGGGCCGCTGCCAAGAACCACGATTTCGTTGCGGTTCTGACCGAACCAGAGCAGTATCAAGTGATACTTGATGATCTGGCGGCGCATCGCGGCACCACCCTGGCGCTGCGCCGCCGACTGGCTGCGGCCGCCTATGCGCGCACCGCCGCGTATGACAGTGCCATAGCGTCCTGGTTCGCTGCTCAGCAGCAGGACCCCCTGCCCCACCGCCTGACTATCGCCGGCGAATTGCGTCAGATGCTGCGTTACGGAGAAAACCCGCACCAGCAGGCCGGCTTCTACATCACCGGGGCGCGTCCGGGTGTCGCCACGGCCCGGCAGGTGCAGGGCAAAGAACTTTCGTACAACAACCTGAACGACACGGACGCCGCGTTCGAGTGTGTGGCGGAATTCGACCGACCCGCCGTGGTCATCGTGAAGCACGCCAACCCGTGCGGCGTCGCCATGGCCGATACGCTCGGTGAGGCATGGGTCGCGGCGCTGCGCTGCGATCCGGTTTCGGCCTTCGGCGGCATCGTCGCGGTCAATCGCCCGCTGGACGGCGCGGCGGCCGAACAGATTGCCGCGATCTTCACCGAGGTCATCATCGCACCCGGTGCGGATGAAACCGCCCGCGCAACGCTGTCGCGCAAACGCAACCTGCGGCTGCTATTGGCCGGTGGTGTACCCGATCCGGTCGCCGGCGGGCTGGGGTTCCGCAGCGTGTCCGGCGGGTTCCTGGTGCAGACGCGTGACGCCGGGCGGGTCTCTTCGCACGATCTCAAGGTGGTAACGAAACGAGCGCCGACACCGGCCGAGCTGGCCGACCTGATCTTCGCGTTCCGGGTCTGCAAGCACGTGAAGTCCAATGCGATCGTTTACGCGAAGGCGGGCGCGACGGTGGGGATCGGCGCCGGTCAGATGAGCCGTGTCGATGCCGCGCGCATCGCCGCCTGGAAAGCGGCCGACGCGGCCAAGACTGCTGGCCTCGACAGGCCACTGACCAGCGGCAGCGTGGTTGCCTCCGATGCGTTTTTTCCGTTTGCCGACGGTCTGGAAGCAGCCATCGCCGCGGGTGCCACGGCGGTCATTCAGCCCGGCGGCTCCATGCGCGACAAGGAGGTGATCGAAGCCGCCGACCGTGCCGGCGTGGCGATGGTCTTTACCGGACTACGCCACTTCCGTCACTGATCGGCTTCGCGATCTGCTCTAGCCCCGCAGATGGGCCTCGGCGAACTCATAATTCGCCAGCTTGTCCACCCAGTTCTGCAAGTAATCCGGCCGCCGGTTGCGGAAATCCAGATAGTAGCTGTGCTCCCACACGTCGACGCCGAGCAGCACCTTGCCTTCACCGGTCGCCAGCGGATTGGAGCCGTTGGGGGTCTTGGTCACTTTCAACTTTCCATCAGACCCCAGCACCAGCCAAGCCCATCCGGACCCGAACTGCGTTGCGCCGGCCTGCTTGAACGCATCCTTGAACTTTTGGACGCCACCCAGGTCCTCGTTGATCTTCTTTTCCAGCGCGCCAGGAATGCCGCCACCGTTCGGGCTCATGCATTGCCAGAACAGGATGTGGTTCCAGTGCTGGCCGGCATTGTTGAACACGCCGGCCATATCGGGCTTGCCGTGTGACAGCTTCACGATCTCGTCAAGCGATTTGCCTTGCAGCTTGGGGTCCTTCTCCACGAAGCCGTTCAGCGCCGTGACATAAGCCTGGTGATGCTTATCGTGGTGCAGCTCCAGCGTTTCCTGGCACATGCCGCGGCCGGCCAGAGCGTTATGGGAATAGGGAAGATTGGGAAGTTCGAAAGCCATGAAGCATTCTCCGCCTGTGTTGGGGTGAAGCCGTGGTCTCGTTGCCGCCTCACTATGACCGGGACGCAAGGGCGTCAAGCTTGGGCCCGGTTGCTGCTGCGGTCCGCCGCCACGATCCGGACCGGTTTCTCACCGCGCTGTTCGCGCCCTCTCATAAGCGTGACACGCTGCTGACGCTGTACGCGTTCAACCACGAACTCGCACGGGCCCGCGAGGTGGCATCACAGCCGACACTTGTGCTGATGCGGCTGCAATTCTGGCGCGAGGTGGTCGAAGGCGCCGAACGGGCGCACGAGGTCGCCGCGCCGCTGCGTGCCGCACTCTCGCGTGGAGAGCTCGATCCTGCCGATCTGTTGGCTCTCGTCGATGCGCGCGAGGCGGAAGCTGAGCCGTCGGTTCCGACGCTGAACGACTGGCGTGCGTATCTGCTGGCGTCTGCGGGCGGGCTGATGGTGGCGGCGGGGCGGTTGCTCGGCGCAGAGGAGCCGGAGCGGCTGCGGCGTTTGGGTGCTGCCTATGGCGCGGCCGGCGTGCTGCGCAGCGTGGCCGCGCTTGGGCGGCAGGGACGCTGCATGCTGCCGGCGGACGTATTGGGCGCGCGTGGACTTACGCCTGAAATGGTGATCGCGCGGCCTGCCAGCCCGGAGGTGCGGGTGGTGCTGCTTGAGCTTGCGGCGGAAGGTCGTACACTGTTGCATGGTGCTCGCGCTTTGCGGCTGTCGCGGTCCGCGATAGCGGCGGCGCTTCCGGCGGCGTTGGCAGGGCGCGACCTGGCGCCCCGGAGAGTGGGTCAGCGGATCACGGCAGGGCGTGGCATCGGTGACCGACTGGCGGTGTTTCGGGCAGCGCTGACAAATCGGACCGTATGAGACTATGCTGATACCAGTGGTCCGAAGGGCCGACTGGCATGCGCGCAGGGTTGGTGTGGCGGCGGGCGCGAAATCGATAGGCTACCAGCCGTTCGGGAGGCTGACTCAGCCTCGTCATGCTCGCGCGGGGTGTCGCGCAGACGTGACGCGATTGCGGTTGCACGGACTGTTGGTGGATTCCCGCTTTCGCGGGAATGACCGGGGGGGAACGGGAATGTGTCTGCCTTCAGGGATGTTGTTTCCTGGTCAGACGGCCGAACGATCGGCCGCTGATATGGCCGCA
>DATDIC010000036.1:0-8582 GCA_036521275.1 Acetobacteraceae bacterium | reverse complement strand
CGGTTGCAGGCGGAACTGCCATTCCGCGATGGGCAGCGGCACGCCGATCCGGGCCGCGATCTGCTGAAAGTGTGTGTACTGGAGCGGCATGGCCGGAACGGTAATATTGGCCGTGGCTTCGTGAAGGGATTCGGTCTGCGCGCCGGCGCGCTCGCCTCGTCCGTCGGTCATGACAGCCATAACCTGTGCGTGGTCGGCACTGACGACCAGGACATGGCCGTCGCCGTCAACCGGCTGATCGAGCTTGGCGGCGGGTTTGTAGCTGCCGCGGGCGGGCGCGTGCTGGCGGAACTTGCGCTGCCGTTTGCCGGCCTGATGAGCCTGCAGCCGTTCGAAACGGTACGCCGGCAGCTCGAAACGCTCCGCCAGACCGTTCACGAAATGGGTTGCCGGCTGCCCGAGCCCTTCCTTCAGCTCGCGTTCCTGCCGCTGCCGGTGATCCCGCACCTCAAGATCACCGATCGCGGACTTGTCGATGTGGACCGGTTCGCACTGATCGATGCCTGAGCCAACCGGCGAGGATGAAGAGGTCTAGATCCGGGGGAGAGTCCGCGAATTTCCGATGGTTTGCCTGGATTCCCGCTTTTCGCGGGAATGACGAACGTAGGTCGCCCTCCCCCGTCATTCCGCTCCCCGTCTTTCCGCTCCCCCGTCTTTCCCGCGAAAGCGGGAAGCCAGCGATAATCCGTGCAATCGCGACCGCGTCATGCCCGCCCCCGTGCACATGAGAGAGTTAGTGTCTCGAACCGCGGGCCTTACGCCGCCGCGAATACCTCGTCGATCATGCGCGCCAGCCCGTCGCGCCACACCGGCATCCGATATCCGTACACCATCGCCAGCTTCTCGCAGTCCAGCCGCGAATCCGCCGGACGCCGCGCCGGCGTCGGCCAGTCCGCAGTAGAGATCGGTGTCACGTCTGGCACCGGCGCCCCGTGCCGTGCCGCTTCCTGGAACACCGCGCACGCCAGTCCGTGCCAGCTCGTCCAGCCCGATCCCGCCGCATGAAAAACGCCGCCGAAGATCGGCTGCCAGCCATCGGTGGAAATCCGCGTGGCAATCGCCAGAATGGCTGCCGCCAAGTCCACCGCCGTCGTCGGGCAGCCGATCTGGTCCGCGACAACGCGCAACTGGCTGGTCTTGCGGGCCGCATTCAGCATCGTGCGGACGAAGTTCTTCCCGGTCGCCGCATAGACCCAGGACGTCCGAAGCACCACCGCCCGACTGCATGCCTCCAGCACTGCCATCTCGCCGGCGAGTTTGCTGGCGCCATACACGCCCATCGGTGAAGTCGGATCGGTTTCCACGTACGGCGCGCCCTTGGTGCCGTCGAACACGTAGTCGGTCGAGATATGGATCAGCGGGATCCCGACATCGTGGCACAATCGCCCCAGCAGCGCCGGGCCGTCACGGTTGGCGCGATAGGCCGCATCGACATCGGTTTCCGCTGCATCGACCGCCGTATAGGCAGCCGCGTTCACCACCAGAGCCGGGGCGGTGGCGGCGAACAGTTGCGGAATGCTCTCGGGTGTGTCGAAATCGAACGCCGGCCGTCCCACCACCCGTACCCGGTCGCCGCCCCGCCGCGCAAGCGCCGTCGCCAATTGACCGGTGCCGCCGGTAACCAGGATCGTCACATCCGGAACCAGACCGGGCAGTCCGCCAGCCGCGGCAATTGCCGGTCCTTGTCCGACAACAGCGCATCCGTCCGCAGCGGCCAGTCGACCGCCAGGTCCGGATCGTCCCATATGACGCCGCGCTCGGCGGCCCGATCGTAATCGGCTGTCACTTTGTAGATCACCTCGGTATCCGGTTCCAGCGTGCAGTACCCGTGCAGGAACCCACCCGGCACCCAAAGCTGCTGCCAGTTCTCTGCGCTCAGCACCGCAGCAACGTGCCGTCCGAAATGCGGCGAGCCGTGCCGCATATCCACCGCCACATCCCAGATGGCGCCGCGCACCACGCGGACCAGCTTGCCTTGCACATGCGGCGCGATCTGCAGGTGCAGCCCGCGCAACACGCCGCGTTCCGCGGACTTTGCGTGGTTGTCCTGCACGAAGGGTCCGATGCCCAGCTCGGCATAGCGCCGGTCGTTCCAGGTTTCCGAGAAGAACCCGCGCGGGTCGAGGTGGCGGGGCGGCGTGATCAGCATCACGTCGGGAATGGCCAGCCGCTCGGCTTTCATGCGTGCGCTCCGTCGGCCAGCTCCAGCAGCACGCGACCAAGTTCGGTCTTGCCCAGCCGCATTGCTTCCTTGCGCAGCGCGGCCGCGTCGATGAAGCCCATGCGGAACGCTACCTCCTCCGGGCAGCCGACCAGCATCCCGGTGCGCGACTGGATCGTCTGCACGAAGGTCGAGGCCTGCAGCAGGCTGTCCGGCGTGCCCGCATCCAGCCATGCGCAGCCACGCGACAGGCATTCCACGTTCAGTGATCCGGATTCAAGATAGATACGGTTGAGATCGGTGATCTCCAGCTCCCCACGGGCCGACGGACGGATCGTCGCCGCCAGCTCCGTCACCTGCCGATCATAGAAATACAAGCCGGTGACGGCCCAGTTGGAGGCCGGGGCGGTCGGTTTCTCCACCACCTCCACGGCGCGCCCGGCGGCGTCGAAACTGACCACGCCATATCGCTCGGGATCGCGTACCTGATAGGCGAACACCGTCGCGCCGTGGCTGCGCGCCGCGGCGGCCCGCAGCACCGTGGACAGGTGGTCGGCGTGGATCAGGTTGTCGCCGAGCGCCAGCGCACAGGCTTCGCCGCCGATGAAATCGCGCCCGATCAGGAATGCCTGCGCAAGGCCTTCCGGGCGCGGTTGCACGGCGTACTCGAACCGCACGCCCAATCGCGTCCCATCCCCCAGCAGCCGGCGAAACTGCGGCAGGTCCTCCGGCGTGGAGATCACCAGAATCTCACGAATCCCTGCCAGCATCAGCGACGATAGCGGGTAGTACACCATCGGCTTGTCGTACACCGGCAGCAACTGCTTCGAAACAGCGATCGTCGCCGGATGCAGGCGGGTGCCCGAGCCGCCAGCAAGAATGACGCCCTTCATCGACTTGTTGCCGCCATGCCGTGCCCGGATGCCGCGTCATTGCCGGGCTCGGCACTCACGGCGCCGCCAAGGCCTAGCCGTTCCCCGCCATAGCGCGCGCCGCGCAAGGCTTCCCACCAGGGCCGATTCTCCAGGTACCAGTCGATGGTGCGCCCCAGCCCGCTCTCGAAGTCATGTCGCGCCGCCCATCCCAGCTCAGCTTCTGTCTGCGACGGATCGATCTCGTAGCGGAAATCATGTCCTGGCCGGTCGGCCACGAAGCGGATCAACCGCTCGCGCGGTCCCGCCGGGTCGGGTACCCGCTGGTCGAGCCATCCGCAGATCGCCCGCACCACCTCCAGATTGCTGCGCGGCTGTCGCGCCCCGATGGCATAGGTTGCACCCGGCCGCCCCTGTTCCAGCACGCGCACCAGCGCCTCTGCGTGATCCTCCACGTGGATCCAGTCCCGCCGGTGCGAGCCGTCGCCATAGACCGGCAGGTCCCGGCCCTGCAATGCGTTCAGCGTGACCAGCGGGATCAGCTTTTCCGGGAATTGCCACGGGCCGTAATTGTTGCAGGTGTTACTGACCAGCGTCGGCAAGCCGTAAGTGTGGAACCAGGCCCTCACCAGATGGTCTGATCCTGCCTTGGTGGCGGAATACGGGCTGCGCGGATCGTATGGCGTCGTCTCGGTGAAAGCCGCGTCGTCGTGGCCCAGCGCGCCGAACACTTCATCAGTGGAGACATGATGGAAGCGGAATCGTGCGCGCCGCCCACCGCTCAGGCCACTGTAGTATTCGCGGGCCGCTTCCAGCAGCGTGAAGGTCCCGACCAGGTTGGTGCGGATGAACTCGGCCGGCCCGTCGATCGAGCGGTCCACGTGGCTCTCCGCCGCCAGATGCATCACGGCATCCGGCTGATGTGTTTCGAATGCGGCCCGCATCGCGGACGCATCCGCCACATCCGCGCGCACCAGCAAGTATCGTTGGTGCCCGCGCGCGTGGGCCAGCGCCTGCTCGGATGCCGCGTAGGTCAGCTTGTCGACATTGACCATCATGTGGTCGGTCTGGCTCAGCAGGTGCCGCACCACCGCCGAGCCGATGAACCCGCATCCGCCGGTCAGCAGCAGTTTAATGGCCACGCAAATTGGTCCCGCACGATTGCTGGTACCGCTTAGGCCAGCGTCGTTCGAGGGTCAACAAACCCGGCCCGGACGTCGGGCGGCTGCTGCAAGTTGGATTGGCCGTTCAATCGAAGCCCGTCAGAATGGCGCGTTCATTCTCCGACAACGGGCGGCCACGCACCAGCTCGGCCCGGATTTCGGCGGCCAGAGCGGGATTGGCTCGCCGGATCTGGGCAGCCCGCAGCATTGCCGCGATATCGGTCGCCGGGCGCGCCGACCATGTCTCCAGGAACAGAAGGTCCGATGCGGTTGGCAGGTCGCGCGAGGCGAGAAGGGCTCGGCGAACCGCTTCCGTGCGTGGGAATGGCTGCGGATCGGCAAATGGCATTGGCTCCCCCACCGGTTCTTTGGCAGTCCACCGGACTCCGCTTTTTGCGGCGCGATTCGATTAGGGCCGCCGACCGGGACGCGCCAGTGTATTTTGCGGCAACGTTGTTGAACTAAAGGTGTGTCGATAAGTCGTTCTCGTTACAAGCGGCTCTTCAGTACTTGCCCCCGCTTGACGCGGAATTGCGTTACAGTTTCCTGACTTCGGATCGTGCATTCCTCGCCGCTGCATGACATGCACGCCGACCACGCTATTTGGCACGGCGCCCCAGGCTGGGCACCGCACCGTGCCGCCTCTATGCTGCCGCAATGGCTGCCAATTCGTTACCATTCCACCCAGATCTGCACGTCGAGTCCACTCAGCGGGTCTGGGACGGCCGGTTCCCGCTCGATGTCGTTCGCTTCCGCCACCGCCGCTTCGATGGGGCGATGTCCGCCCTGAAGACGTGGGAGCTGTGGCACCGCGGCCGAGCAGCGGCGGTGCTGCCATATGATCCGCAGCGCGATCGGGTCGTGCTGATCGAGCAATTCCGCCTTCCTGCCCTCGCGGCCGGCCTCGACCCTGTGCTGGTGGAAGTGCCGGCCGGCCTTTGCGACGGTACCGAAACCCCCGAGCAGACGATCCGCCGGGAAGCCGAGGAGGAGATGGGTTTAGCGCCGGACCGGCTGGAGCGGATCGGGGAGTTCATTCTTACCCCCGGTGGGGCCGATGAGATGTGCGTCTTGTTTGCCGGCCGCGTCCACACCCCCGACGCCGCGCCGGATGGGCTGCTCGGCCACCACGGCAGCCCCGATGAGCACGAAGACATCCGCGTGCGCGTCTGGCCTGCAATGGAGGCTATCGACGCCGCGCTGCAAGGCAGGATACCCAACTCGGTCGCCGCGATCGCGCTGCTCTGGCTGCATGCGTGTCGCGACCGGTTACGCGCGGAGTGGATGGCACCATGACCGAACGGCTTTTCCTCGACGATACAAGATGCACCACTGCCTCTGCCGCCGTGGTGGCGAGCACGCCCCAGGGCATCGTGCTGGACCGCACGATCTTCTACGCGCGCTCCGGCGGGCAGCCGGGCGATATCGGGGTGTTGCGCTGGCCCGGCGGAGAAACCGCCATAGCCGACACGGTGAAAGCCGAGGGGGAGGCGATCCTGCACGTCCCCGCTGAAGGCGGCGCCTTGCCGTCTGTCGGCACTATGGTCGAGATGTCCATCGATTGGCCCCGGCGACATCGGCTGATGCGGGCGCACACCTCCATGCACCTGCTGTCGGCGTTGTTGCGCGGCGCGGCCGTCACCGGCGGATCCGTGGGTCTGGACCGGTCGCGGCTGGATTTCGACCTGCCCAATCCGCCCCCAAAGGAGGAGATCGAGGCCGGCATCAACGCGCTGATCGAGGCCGATCATCCGGTGACGACGGAATGGGTGGACGAGTCGGTGCTGGATACCGACCCAGGCCTGGTCCGCACCCTGTCGGTGAAGCCGCCACGCGGATCGGGGCGTGTGCGGCTGGTGCGTATCGGTGCGGGTGATCCGCCGGTCGATCTGCAACCCTGCGGTGGCACTCATGTCGCCCATACCGGGGAGATCGGTCCGGTGCGCGTGGTGAAGATGGAGAGCAAGGGCAAGCAGAACCGCCGCATCATCATCGCGCCGGCCGAATAAGGAACCCGAGATGCAACCGCTGGTCAGCACCGACTGGCTCGCCACCGAGCTGGGCAAGCCAGACCTTCTTATCTTCGACGCCACCAAATACCTGCCCAACGAGGACAAGGACGGCCGTACCGAGTTCCTGGCCGGGCACATCCCGGGCGCACGGTTCTTCGACATCGACGAGGTCGCCGATCCGGACACCGATCTGCCGCACATGGTGCCTGCTCCTGGCCGCTTCGCGAAGCTGATGGGCGCGCTGGGTGTCGGCAACGAATCCCGCGTCGTGTTCTATGACCAGAAGGGCCTCGCTTCGGCGGCGCGCGGGTGGTGGCTGATGGGGCTGTTCGGTCACGACCAGGCGGCGGTGCTGGATGGCGGGCTGCCGAAATGGCGCCGTGAAGGCCGCCCGGTGGAAACCGGCGCCCCGCCATCGCCCAAACCCGCCACGTTCCGCCCGGATTTCCGCGCCGCCCGCCTGCGCGGCATCGGCGACATCCGCGACAATCTGCGCCGGCACACAGAGCTGGTACTGGATGCCCGCGCCGCTGGCCGGTTTTCCGGCCAAATCGCCGAGCCTCGTGCCGGCATGCGCAGCGGCCACATCCCCGGTTCGGCCAGCCTGCCATACACCGATCTGCTGACCCCGGACGGGACGTTCCGCGACCAGGCCTCGCTGCGCACGCGCTTCGCCGCCGCCGGCGTCGATAGCACCCGCCCCGTGGTGACGAGCTGCGGCAGCGGTGTGACCGCGTGCATCCTGACGCTCGGTCTGCGGCTTGCCGGATTGCCCGAAGGCGCCGTGTATGACGGCTCTTGGACCGAATGGGGCGGCCGCCCCGACACACAGGTGGAGACGAACTGACATGGCCGACACGACGCAGCTTCGGTTCCAGACGAAACTGTCGCATATCGGCAGGGCTGGCAAACGCGTGCACGGCTTCGTCAATCCGCCGCTGCAGCGCGGCTCCACGGTGCTGTATCCCACGGTAGCGGAGCGCAAGGCGCTGGCCGCCCGACGCTTCGAACAGGTGCTGACCTACGGGCTGGGCGGCAGCGAGACGCATTGGGCGCTGGAAGACGCCATCGCGGCGATCGAGGGCGGCACACGTTGCCAGATCGTCGGATCCGGCCTGGCCGCCGTCACCGTTCCGCTGCTGGCCTACCTGAATGCGGGCGAGCATTGCCTGATGCCGGACAGCGTCTATGGCCCGGCGCGCAACTTCGCCGAAAAGACATTGCCGCGATTCGGGATCGAGACGACGTTCTACGATCCGACGATCGATGCCGACGGCATCTCCGCACTGATGCGGCCGAACACGACGGTGCTGTACACGGAAAGCCCCGGCAGCCACACGTTCGAGGTGCAGGACATCCCGGCGCTGGCGCGGGTCGCGCATGCGCGCGGGCTGAAGGTGCTGATGGACAACACCTGGGGCTTCCACTTCTTTCAGCCGTTCACGCATGGCGTCGATGTGTCGATCCAGGCGCTGACGAAATATGCCGGCGGCCATTCGGACCTGCTGATCGGCAGTATCACGGTGAACGCGGATGCCGAATGGGAGCGGGTGCGCGGGACGGCAGGGGCGCTGGGACAGTTTGCCAGCCCGGATGACTGCTGGCTGTGCCTGCGAGGCGTGCGAACCCTGGCGGTGCGGCTGAAGGCGCAGATGGAGGCCGGGATCGAGGTTGCGCATTGGCTGAGCCGGCGGCCGGAGGTGAAGCAGGTGCTGCATCCGGCGCTGCCCGGGGCGCCGGGGCACGCGCTGTGGAAGCGGGATTTTTCCGGCGCTTGCAGCCTGTTCGGGGTGGAGTTCAAGCCGGAGTTCAGCGCCGAGGCGACGCATCGGTTCGCCGAGGCGCTGGAGCTGTTCGGGATCGGCGCGTCATGGGGCGGGTATGAAAGTCTGGCATTGCCGACAACAGGTTTCGTGACCCGGACGGCGAGCTCCGGCCGGTTCGAGGGGCCTGTCGTGCGGCTGCATATCGGGCTGGAGGATACGGCGGATCTGATCGCGGATCTTGAGCACGGATTGCAGGCAATGAAGGAAGCGCGGGGCTAAAGCGGTTTCACTCTTACCGGAATTGATCGCGCGCCGGCGATACCGTCAACCTCGCCCGCTTGCGGGAGAGGTCGGCTGGCGAAGCAAGCCGGGTGAGGGCGTTGCCCGCCGCACCCTCACCCGCCGCGCTTTGCGCGACGACCTCTCCCGCGAAGGGCGGGAGAGGTAATGGCAGGCGGTTTCACTCTTCCCGGAATTGATCGGGCGCCGGCGATATCGTCAACCTCGCCCGCTTGCGGGAGAGGTCGGCTTGCGAAGCAAGCCGGGTGAGGGCGTTGCCCGCCGCACCCTCACCCGCCGCGCTTTGCGCGACGACCTCTCCCGCGAAG
>DATDIC010000035.1:0-4296 GCA_036521275.1 Acetobacteraceae bacterium | reverse complement strand
CAACGCAGGCATCCAGCATCTCCCGCGCGGTCTCGACATGCACCGCTATCACGCCAGGCGGGTCCGCCAGCGCCACCGGCCCGCTGACCAGCGTCACCCGCGCCCCCAGCGCCGACAGAGCCGCGGCAATCGCATGCCCCTGGCGCCCGCTGCTGCGATTGGCGATGTAGCGGACCGGGTCGATCGGCTCATGCGTCGGGCCGCTGGTGACGATCGCGTGGCGTCCCACCAGGGGCCGGTCCGCCGCCAGCAGCCCGGCGATAGCGGACAGGATCGCCGACGGCTCAGCCAGCCGTCCAAAACCGTACTCGTTGCACGCCATCGCGCCTTCATCCGGACCGACGACGCGGATGCCGCGCCGCGCCAGCACCGCCATGTTGGCCTGCGTCGCCTGATGCTGCCACATCCGCACATTCATTGCCGGGGCGACCAGCACCGGCTTGTCGGTCGCCAGCAGCAGCGTGGAGGCCAGGTCATCGGCAAGCCCGGCCGCCATCTTCGCCAGGATGTCGGCGGAAGCCGGCGCCACCACCAGCAGGTCGGCGCTGCGCGAAAGCTGGATATGCCCCATCTCGCTTTCGTCGGTCAGCGAGAACAGCTCGGTATAGACCTTGCTCTCGCTCAGCGCCTGCAACGACAGCGGCGTGACGAAGTGCCGGGCGGCCTCGGTCAGCACGCAGCTCACACCACAGCCTTGCGCGCGCAGCAGGCGGATCAGCTCCAGCGCCTTGTAGGCGGCAATCCCGCCCGACACGATCAGCAGCACCCGCTTGCCGGCAAGCCCGCTCACAGGCGCCATCCGGAATGGATCGCCACGATCCCCCCCGACAGGTTGCGCACCTGCACGCGCTCGAACCCCGCCGCCTTCATCATGTCCGCCAGCGCCGCCTGGTCGGGGAAGGTGCGGATGCTCTCCGCCAGGTAGCGGTAGCTGTCCGCGTCGCCGGCCACCAGCGCGCCCAGCCGGGGCAGCACCTGGAACAGCCAGCGTTCGTACGCCGGGTCCAGCACCGCCACCTGCGGGCGGCTGAACTCCAGGCAGAAAAAGCGGCCACCCGGCCGCAGCACCCGGCGTGCCTCCGCCAGCACCGCCGGCTTGTTGGTGCAGTTGCGCAGCCCGAAGCCGATCGAGACCCGATCAAACACCCGCGCCGGCAGCGGCAGCCGTTCGGCGTCGGCAACCACCAGGTCCAGTCCGGCAACCAGCCCACGAGCAATCCCCCGATCGCGCGCAATCGACAACATGGCCGGATTGACGTCGCTCAGCAGCACCGGACCGCCGCCTGCCGACTGCCACGCCAGGCCGATATCGCCAGTACCGCTGGCAAGGTCGAGCAGCCGCCGGCTCGGGCGCGGCCCCAGCTCGGTCAGCAGAATTCGCTTCCAGGCACGATGGACACCCAGCGACATCAGGTCGTTCATCACGTCGTAGCGGGGCGCCACGCTGTCGAACACCTGCCGCACGAGCCCCCGCTTCGCCGCCACCGGGACGCGGCGAAAGCCGAAATCGGTGGTGGGGGCGCTCACCTTGCTGTCGCTCATCCTGCGTCACGTATAGACCCTGGCCCCCCTCCGTGGGAGAGGCAGTCCCGGCACAGCCACGCAGGACAGGAAATGCCGGAGCTTCCGGAAGTCGAAACCGTAATGCGCGGCCTTCGGGCGGCGCTGGAAGGCCGGACCATCACACACGCCGCGATCAATCGCCCGGACATGCGCTGGGCATTCCCCGAGGCGCTGGTGCAGCGGCTGGCCGGCGCCCGGGTCGCCGGCTTCCGCCGGCGCGGCAAATACATATTGATGCGGCTCGCCGGCGGTTGGTCCGTGCTGCTGCACCTGGGCATGTCCGGGCGCATCGTGATCGATCCGGGAGTGCCGAACCGTGCGGAGCCACACGAGCACCTGGTGATGGAAACCGACCAGGGCTGGCGCATCGGCTTCGTCGATCCGCGCCGGTTCGGCTCGGTCGATCTGGTGGCGACCGCCGAGGAAGACCGGCATCGGCTGCTTGCAGGCCTCGGGCCGGAACCGCTGGACAGCGATTTCACCCCGGCAATCCTGTCCGCGGCACTCGCCGGCAAACGCACGCCGATCAAGGCGGCGCTACTTGATCAAAGTGTCGTCGCCGGCCTGGGCAACATCTACGTCTGCGAGGCTTTGTTCCGAGCCGCGATCAGCCCTCGTCGGCTGGCCCGCACGATCCCTGGTGTCCGCGCAGCCCGGCTGGTCCCGGCCATCCGCGCCACCCTGAACGAAGCTATCGAGGCGGGCGGCTCCAGCCTGCGCGATTACGTGCAGCCGAGCGGGGAACTCGGCTATTTCCAGCACGCCTGGAAAGTGTACGGCCGCGAAGGCGATCGGTGCGAACGGTGCGATGCATCGGCCGGCGACCGCACGTGTCCAGGCATCATGCGAATTCAACAGTCGGGACGCAGCACGTTCTTTTGTCCACGCACGCAGAAATAACCGCACCGGCACGGCAATGGCGCGTGCGTTCACGAAGGCGTGCCGGAAAAACATGTTCGGCAAAAAAGCTTGCCGTCGGATGACGCGGTGCCCACCCTCCTGCACGGGATGGACGCAGCATGGTGGCAGGAGCAGATCGGGAGAGCGAATTGCGCGAACAGATGAGTCGGCTCCCGTCCGATCGCCAGCGGGCGCCAGCGTCCGCCGCGGATCAAATCGGCCGGTTGACCCGAGAGCGCAATGACATAATGAGCGCCCTGGAACGTGAGCAGGCGCGCAACCGACAGCTTGAAGAGCAAGTTTCGTCGTTGACGGCCTCTGGACTGGCACCGCGCACACACGCGAGCCCCCTGCCGGTTGACCGCGAGGAATTGCGCTTCCTTGCCGAGAAGCTGGACGAGATCGAAAACCCGGCCGGCTACGCCACGCCGTATGGGCCGGATGTCGACCGGGCCGGCGCGCTCGAGCATGCCAATTCCACCCTGGCACGGCTGAACGCCGAACTCAGCCGGCGTGTCGAAGAAGAGAGTTCGGCCCGAGTCGCGGCCCAGGCACAGTTGTTCCAGGCGCAGAAACTGGAGGCGATCGGCCAACTGACCGGCGGCATCGCGCACGACTTCAACAATCTGCTGACCGTCGTAACCAGTGGACTGCAGCTTCTCTCACGCACCCGTGACGAGGAACATCGCCAACGGCTGATCCGGCGCGTCGAAGAAGCGGCGTGGCGCGGTGCCGACCTGACCCGCCGGCTGCTCGCATTTGCGCGTCGTCAACCGCTCAACCCGCAGCCGCTGGATCTGACCCGCCATTTCGAAGGGTTGCGTGAGCTGTTGCGCCACGGCATTCGCGATGACATCACGATCGAAACGACGGTCGCTGCCGGATTGTGGTCGGTGCAGGCGGATCTGGGAGCGCTGGAACTCGCGGTGCTCAATCTTGCGGTGAACGCGCGCGACGCGATGCCGAAAGGTGGCCGGCTGGCGCTAGGCGCGCGCAACGTTCCGGATGAAACAGGACGCCCTCGCCAATACGGGCTCACGGCCGGCGATTACGTCGAGATATTCGTTACGGATACCGGCACCGGCATGTCCGACGACGTGCTGGCGCGCGTGTTCGAGCCGTTCTTCACCACCAAGCCGGCCGGCAAAGGTACCGGCCTCGGGCTTGCGCAGGTGTACGGATTCGCTCACCAGTCAGGCGGCACCGCACGCGTCGAAAGCCGGCAGGGCCAGGGAACCACCGTCTCCATCCTGCTGCCACGGGCCGTGATCACGTCACAACCTCCCTCACCCGATGTGGAGAGTGAACCGTGGCTGGCGCAGCCGCAGGAGCATCTCTCGGTGCTGGTCGTGGAGGATGACGACGAGGTGGCGGCAATGGTGGTCGATATGCTCGATCAGCTTGGGCACCAGCCGCTGCGTGTCTCCACGCTCGCCGCGGCCGTTGCCGTGCTGTCGGGTGGCGAACGCCTGGACCTGATCTTTACCGACGTGCTGCTGCCCGGCGGTGGCAGCGGACTGGACCTTGCGCGCGAGGTGTCGCGTCGGCGTTTGAAAATCCCCGTTGTCCTCACCAGCGGCTATGGCGGCGGCATGACCGGACGCCTGGCGGCGGCGAAACTGCCCTTCCTGCGCAAACCATACACCCTGGCGATGCTGCGCCAGGTGGTGGAATCAGCCTCGACGTTTCCGATCCATGAACTTGAAAGTTCCAACTGATCCTTGATGCCTCCCGCCAACCCACGCCGATCCGTCACGCCCGCACCCCTCCCGCCAACCCGCACCCCTCCCGTCATGCCCGCGCTACTTCCGTCATGCCCGCGAAAGCGGGCAT
>DATDIC010000034.1:0-6178 GCA_036521275.1 Acetobacteraceae bacterium | reverse complement strand
CCGGACGAGTTCCACGTGCCTCCCGGTGCGGTTACGGCCCGCTATCGTGACGGTCGCGTTGGCGCCGCGTCAATCGGCGGCATCCAGCGCCAGGCCCAACTGGCGCACCGTGCCGAAATCCGGCCGATGATGGACGGTCGGCCCCAGCACCCGCAGCGCCGCCCGATGCGCCGGCGTGGAGTAGCCGGCATTATCCTCCCAGCCGTAACCCGGGAAGCGCACGGCGAGCCGGCTCATTGCCCGGTCGCGCAACACCTTGGCAATGATCGAGGCCGCCGCAATCGACAGCGACAGCGCATCGCCGCCGACCACGCACTGTACCGGACAGGCCACCGAGGGCGGCTGGTTGCCGTCCACCAAAACCAGGTCCGGCGGTGCCGGCAGGCGCGCCACCGCGCGGCGCATCGCCAACAGCGCCGCGCGAAGTATGTTGATGCGGGTGATCTCGTCCACCGACGCGGCGCCCACCGCGATTTCGACTCGCCCGCACGCGCGGATCGCCTGAAACGCAAACAGCCGCTGCTCCGGCGTAAGCTTCTTCGAATCGTCGATCACCGCGGCAAGCCGCCGCGGCACGCCGATTGGAAACACCACGGCCGCGGCGAACACGGGCCCGGCAAGCGGTCCCCGCCCCACTTCATCTACCCCGGCGACCCGTCCGCCGGCCTGTCGTTCCAGCCTGAATGTCGGCACCCGATCCGCATAGCAGATGCCGGCGGGAGTCGGGCAATGGTTCTTTCGTTCCGTATCGAGATCGAACGGCCCTGGCCTTCTTACTTGAAACCTTGATAAGCTGGCCCGAACATGAACTCGGGAAAACGGAATGTCCAACGTCCGTCTGTCACGTCGCGCCATGCTGTCCAGCGTTGCCGCGGCCGGCGCCGCGCCGGAATTGCTGCGGGCGGCCATTGCGGAGGCGCAGCAGTCGACCCTGGCGCAATCCGGCCTCGTCGGCGAAATCCAGGGGCCGACGATGGTACTGGACCCGGCGCAGTGGCCCAAGACATTCAAAGAAGCGCCGATGCTGGCGGAGCTGGTGAAAGCCGGCAAGCTGCCGCCGGTGGAGCAGCGTGTTCCCGCCGAACCGCTGGTCTGGAAGCCGCTGGACCAGATCGGCACGTATGGCGGCACGTGGCGGCGTGCCTTCACCGGCCCTGGCGACGTGGAGAACGCCAACCGCATCAACGCGTCGGACAAGCCGTTTTTCTGGAGCGCCGATGGCAGCAAGATCGTGCCCTGCATCGGCAAGGCGTACGAGCTCAGTGAAGACGGCAAGACTTACACGATGCACTTGCGCAAGGGCATGAAATGGTCCGACGGTGCTCCGTTCACTGCCGACGATTTCGTGTTCTGGTTCGAGGATCTGTACAACAACAAGGATGTCGTGCCGACGCCGGTGGCCGATATGTCGCCGCAGGGCAAGCCGGGGCGCATCGTGAAGGTGGACGAGACCACCGTCCGGTTCGAGTTCGATGTACCCTATTACCTGTTTGAGGAAATGATGGCCGGCGACACCCAGATCGGCGGCGGCCAATCGGTGCGGCAGTCGCAGAAACTGTCGTTCGGCGCCTATTCGCCCGGTCACTACCTGAAACAGTTCCTGCCGAAATATTCCTCGGTCGATGAATGCAACGCCAAGGCCAAGGCTGCCGGGTTCGATAGCTGGCTGGGGCTGCTGCATTTCAAGAAGGACTGGTCGCTGAACCCGGAGCTGCCGACGCTGGGCCCGTGGAAGACCGTGCAGCCGATCAACCGCACGGTCTGGCTGCTGGAACGCAATCCGTACTATTATTCGGTGGATTCCGCGGGCAACCAGCTTCCCTATATCGACCGCGTGCAGCTATCGCTGGTGCAGGACCTGGAAGTCATCAACCTGCGCGCCATGGCGGGCGAGTACGACATGCAGGCGCGGCACATCGATCTGGGCAAGCTGCCGGTTATTCTGGAAAACCAGAAGAAGGGCAACTACACGGTCCATCTCGATCTCGGTTACAACGGGGCGGATTTCCTGCTGCAGGTGAACCAGAGCTACAAGGCGGATCCCGAGATTCGCAAATGGCTGACCAACGCCGATTTCCGCCGCGCGCTGTCACTGGCGATCGACCGCGACCAGATGAACCAGACGTTCTGGCTGGGCATCGGCACCCCCGGCTCTCCGGTGCCGGCGGAAAGCATGGCGCAGAATCCCGGCAAGGAATGGCGCAACAAATGGTCGGTGCTGGATGTCGCGCAGGCCAACGCGCTGCTGGACAAGCTCGGCCTGGAAAAGAAGGATTCCGACGGGTTCCGCGTGCGCACCGATAACGGTCAGCGGCTGCGCATCCAGATCCTCGCCGTGGCCGCCTTCATGCCGTATCCGAAAATGTCGGAGATGGTGGCCGACCAGTGGCGGGCGATCGGCATCCAGGCGGACGTGCGAGAGCTGGAGCGCAACCTGGCGATGACCACGGTGCGCAACAACCAGCATCATATTTACGTCTGGAACAATGGCGGCACGGAGCTGTTCTACCTGTTCCCGCGGCACGCCATCCCGGTCGATCCGACCGAGGCGTATATGGGGCCGGAGTACGCGGTCTATTACGCGTCCGGCGGCCAGCAGGGCACCAAGCCCGATGATCCGAACATCCTGAAGATGTGGGCCCTGTTCAGCGAGGCGTCCGGCCTGAAGGCAGACGGGCGGAACAAGAACGCGCAGGAAATATGGAAGATCCTGGTGGATCAGCAGATCGGCATCGGCACCGTCGGGCAATCGCCGGCCGGGCTGGGCGTTCGGATCGTGAGCAACCGGTTGGGCAATATCGCCAGCCGGGTGTGCATGGCGCAGCATTGCCGCACCCCAGGCAATTCGCATCCGGAAACCTGGTACTACAAGAGCTGACTTCGGCCGATGCTGGCCTATCTCGCCCGGCGGCTGGTCCTGGCGGTGATCACCGTTTGGGCGATCACCCTGGTGACCTTCATCATCATGCAGTTGCCGCCGGGCGATTTCGTCGATGCGTACATGGCGCAGAGTGCGGCGATGGGCAGCGCGTTCTCCGCCGCCGAGGCAGCGGCGATGCGCCACGCCTACGGCTTGGACCAGCCGATCTGGGTGCAGTATGAAAAATGGCTGGCGCTGGTCGCGCACGGACAGTTCGGCCTGTCGTTCGAGTATGGCCGGCCGGTCACCGAGGTCATCGGCGACCGGCTATGGCTGACCGTGGCGCTGGCGCTGCTGGCGATCGTCGTGACCTGGGGCCTGGCACTGCCGATCGGCATCTATTCGGCGGTCCGGCAATACTCCATCGGCGATTACATTTTCACCTTTCTCGGCTTCATCGGACTCGCGGTGCCCAATTTCCTGCTGGCGCTGATCGTGATGTATATCGGGTTTCGCGCGTTCGGACTGAACGTCGGCGGCCTGTTCTCGGCCGATCAGCAACTGGCGCCCTGGTCCTGGACAAAATTGGCCGACCTGGGCCGCCATCTCCCCGCCCCGGTGCTGATTTTGGCGCTCGCCGGTACCGCCCAGCTCGTGCGCATCATGCGGGCCAATCTGCTGGACGAATTGCGCCGGCCCTACGTGATGACAGCACGCGCGCGCGGATTGTCGGAGCATCGCGTCATCCTCAAATACCCTGTCCGCGCCGCGCTTAATCCGTTCGCCAGCACGATCGGCTACCTGCTGCCGTTCACCGTGTCCGGCAGCGTGATCATCTCCGTGGTGTTGAGCCTGGATACGGTCGGGCCATTGCTGCTGCACTCGCTGCTGTCGCAAGACATGCTGCTCGCTTCCACCATCATCCTGCTGCTCGGCATCCTGACGGTCATCGGCACGCTGCTGTCCGACCTGCTGCTGATGTGGATCGATCCGCGCATCCGGCTGGGCCAGCGGCGATGAGCCTCACGCTACCCGCCGACGAGCCGCTGGTCGCCACCGAAGCCGAGAGCCGCATCGCCGTTGCCACCCAGCGGCAGCTCATCTGGTGGCGGTTCCGCCGCCACAAGCTGGCGGTGATCAGCGCCGTGGTGGTGATCGCGTTCTACCTGGTGGCGATCTTTGCCGATCCGCTGGCGGTGTCGCCGCCGTGGGACACGAATGCCTCGCGCGGCTACATCCCGCCGCAGGCGATACATTGGTTCGACAACGGCTCGTTTCATCCGTACGTGTATGGCCTGAAAGGCAAGCGCGACCTGCGGACCTTCAAGCTGAGCTACGCGCCGGATCCTTCCGAGAAGCGCTACCTGACGCTGTTCGCCCGCGGCTATGCGTACAGCCTGTTCGGGCTGATCCCCACCGATATCCACCTGCTCGGCGTCGCCGACGGACATCCGGAGAATTCGCTGTTCCTGCTTGGCACCGATCAGATGGGGCGGGACTTGTTCTCGCGGCTGGTGCTGGCGACGCGCACGTCGCTGACGATCGGGCTGGTCGGTGTCACGCTCAGCCTGGTGCTCGGCGTGCTGCTGGGCGGATTGTCGGGCTTGCAGGGCGGCGTGGCGGACGTGGTGATCCAGCGCGTGATCGAGATATTGCGCTCGATCCCCACCATCCCGCTGTGGATGGGACTGGCAGCGGCGGTGCCCACAAGCTGGTCGCCCAACCAGGTCTATTTCGCCATCACCCTGATCATCTCGCTGATTGGCTGGACCGAGCTGGCGCGCGTGGTGCGCGGACGCTTCCTGGCGCTGCGGGAAGAGGATTTCATCACCGCGGCGGAGCTGGCCGGCGCCTCCCGCATGCGGATCATCTTCCGCCACATGGTGCCGTCGTTCCTGTCGCACATCATCGCCGCCGTCAGCCTGGCGCTGCCGGCAATGATCATCAGTGAAACGACCTTGTCGTTCCTCGGGCTGGGCCTGCGCCCGCCGGCAATTTCCTGGGGCGTGCTGCTGCAGGACGCGCAGAACCTGGAGACGCTGGCCCTGGCGCCGTGGCTGCTGTTCGCCGCCATCCCGGTGATCGTGGTGATCCTGGCGTTCAATTTCCTGGGCGACGGGCTGCGCGACGCGGCGGACCCTTATGGATAAGCCGGTCGTCGTGCAGGCGGCCTTGGCGTTCCCGCCGCCCGGTGCGCTTCGCCGGGAAACACCGGAGCGCGGCGAACCAATTCTGTTGGTACGCAACTTGCAGACCCATTTCTTTCAGGACGAAGGCGTCGTGCGGGCGGTGGATGGCGCGTCGTTCGACCTCTATCCCGGTCGCACCCTGGGCATCGTGGGGGAGTCAGGCTGCGGCAAAAGCGTGACCGCCCGCTCCATCCTGCGCATCGTCGAACGCCCGGGCCGCATCGTGCAGGGCGAGATACTGCTGCGACGGCACGACGGCGGCGTGCTGGACCTGGTGCGGCAGAACCCGCGCAGCCCCGTCATGCGGACCATTCGCGGCGGCGAGATCGGGCTGGTGTTCCAGGAACCGATGAGCTCGCTCTCCGCCTATCATACCATCGGCAACCAGTTGATCGAGGCGATCCGGCTGCACGCGCGGCTGTCGAAGCGCGCGGCGCGGGAGCGGGCGATCGAGCTGCTGGCGATGGTGGGGATTCCGCATCCGGCGCAGCGCGTGGACGCCTATTCGTTCCAGTTGTCGGGCGGGCTGCGGCAACGCGTGATGATCGCGCTGGCGCTGGCCGGGGAGCCGCGCATCCTGATCGCCGACGAGCCGACCACCGCGCTGGATGTAACCACGCAGGCACAGATACTCGACCTGCTGCGTCGGATGCGGGACGAACGCGGCCTGGCGGTGATCCTGATCACCCACGACATGGGCGTGATCGCGGAAATGGCCGACGATGTCGTGGTGATGTATTTGGGACGCGAGGTGGAAAAGGGGCCGGTGGACGCGATCTTCCACGCGCCGCGGCATCCTTATACGCGGGCGTTGCTGCGCTCGATTCCCAGCGTGTTGGCAGAGCCGCGGTCGAAGCTGGCAACACTGGCCGGCTCCATCCCGCATCCCTACGCGCGCCCGGCCGGCTGTCCGTTCCATCCGCGCTGCGGGGATTTCATGCCCGGCGTCTGCGACCGAGCCTTTCCGGACGAAACCAAGCTGGGTGCTCGACACGCGACCGCCTGTTTCCTGTATGGCCGGCCGGCATGAACCCGGTGCTGGATGTTCGCGGGCTGAAGAAATTCTACCCGATCCATCGCGGCATCCTCGGTCGCCATGCCGGCGATGTCCGCGCGGTGGACGATGTGA
>DATDIC010000033.1:0-19197 GCA_036521275.1 Acetobacteraceae bacterium | reverse complement strand
ACCTTCCGCGTTTTGTGGACGTGAAGATACGACGATGTTCAGAACAACGCCGTGGCACGACCAGTGATCAACCGGCTCGCGCCAGCATCAAGGACTTCTCGGTGCGTCCGTCGCGGCCTGACGGTGACGCCCCGTCTCCTGAGCTGACAAGCAGTGTCGCCAATCGATCGTATAGTTCCGCGACGCGATCGGATATGATGAACTCATGCGCGCGGGCGACCGCACCTTTCGACAAAGCCGAGATACGATCTGGCGTCGCGAAGAGCTCCGTCATCTCCGCGGCCATGGTGGCAGCAACCTGCTCCGTATTGCGGCCGGCGGTCGGAACGGTGATTCCGCAATCTGGTGTCACGATGAGGCGCGGACCGCCGAGGTCGAGGCACATGACGGGCAGCCCGCGAGACAGCGCCTCCAATACCACTGTGCCGCCGCTGTCGTGCAGGCTCGGGAACACGAACAGATCGTGGCTATCGTACAGGTGAAACAACTCCTGTTGCGGCACCCAGGATATGAAATCCACCTTGTCGGCTAGTTTGTACGACGCGGCATCGGCCTGCAGGCGGGCTTTCTCGGGCCCCTGGCCGACGATGGTCAGCCGGGCATCGGGCATGCAACGCTGCAGCCGCGCGAAGGCGCGGATGGCGATGTGAGCGCCCTTCCAGTACAGCAGCCGGCCGGCAAAAAGGAGCCTTGGCGGCGTTGTCCGACACGGGCGAGGTGTGCTGATTTGCGTCGGCTGCAGCCCGATTTCGATGAAGGCGGTTGATTTTTCCTGCATAGCAGGAGCCAGAACCTGGCGGGTATCGGGTGTCCTGACGACAATCACCGCGGCTTTGGTCAGACCGCCGCGCACCATCGGGTTGAGTGTGATGGTGGCGTTCGACAGATCCCGAATCTTCTCCGTCACCTTGGCGCGCAGCGAGAATCCGTCGCGGAGCGATCGCGGCGATGTCTCGCCACCGCCGATCGGGCCGATGATCAGGGGTGGCCCGAGTGAGCCAAGGAATGTCGGCGCACGCACGCCGCCCCAGGTGAGGTGGTGGATCGCGTCGAACCCGACCTGCTGCTGCAATTCCCGCGCGTGGCGCAGGGCCGCGATTTGCCACAGGAGATTATAGGTCCTCTCCCATTTTGGCTCGATCGCCGGCCGCAGCGGCCAGAACCCGATTTCCGGGAATGTCCAGTGAATGCCGGCAAGGCGAGGATCTGCGAGACAGGCGGCGCTTATCACCGGGCGATGCGCCGGCGATGCGAGCGCCCAGACCTGATGCCCCAGAAAATGAGCCTCCGTGGTCCAGTTCCAGCCGACGCCATGTTCAGAGCCGCGGTCGGGAGCGCAGGCATAGGCTGAAATCAGTAGTTTCATGGCAGGCCTCTGCCTACCAGTCCTGTTGATACGATTTCTGGCCGGCCAATTGCTGCAGCGTGCGAGCCAGAAAGACGGTGTTGTCGATCAGGTAGCGGTGTGCCAGCCGGCGCGGTTCGGTGGCCAGACGAAACAGCCATTCGCAGCCGGATCGCTGCATCCAGACCGGCGCGCGCGGCTTGGTGCCGGCGTGGAAATCGAAGGCGGCGCCGACGCCGAGCAGTGCGGCGGCTTCGATACGCCCCACATGGGACGCCATCCATTTCTCCTGCTTCGGCATGCCAAGCCCGACCCAGACATAGTCGGGCCGGCTTTCGTTGATGGCAGCGATGTCGGCTGCATCTTCTTCCGGGCTGAGCGGGCGGAACGGCGGTGCGTGATATCCGGCGATGGTCAGGCCGGGAAAGCGACGGGTAAGCTGGTTCACCAATCTTTCCAGCACCTCCGGCGTGCCACCGTAGAAATAATGGCGATGACCTTTTTCAGCGGCGAGCGCGCACATGGCGGCGAGCAGATCGGGTCCGCAAACACGACGGGCCCGTGCATTGCCGTACCGGCGACACCACCACACGACGGGCATGCCATCTTCGGTGGCGAGTCCGCAGTGATTAAGGGCGTGCCGGATCTGCGGATCTCGCTGCGCGGTCACCAGGCCGTGGACCGAAATGCAACAGACGTAATCCCGGCGTCCCTGTTCTCGCCATTTGTCGAGCTCGGTCACCGCTTGTTCGAGGTTGAGTGGCATGACGCCGACGCCAAGGATGTTTACGCGCGGCAAGCGGTCATCGTGCTGGCCGGCAGCGGTCTCGGGCTCACCGCTATGGTTGTCCATTCTACTGTTCCCCTGAGTTTCGGTTGCAAGCAGGGCGCTCTAGGGGCCCGCGAGGCTAATAGGCATCAGAGCTGATCACGATGAGCCCGATGGTTCGCAGGACGATCCACATGTCGAGCCAAAGCGACCAGTTGTCGATGTAGAAACAATCGAGCGCGACGCGGCGACGCAGCTTCTCGTGCGAGTCGATCTCGCCGCGGCAGCCGTTGACCTGGGCCCAGCCTGTAATTCCGGGCTTGAGCCGGTGGCGTGCGGGATAATCGTGCAAGACCTGGGTCATTGTCAGGCCCAGCGACGTCATGCCCAGGGCGTGAGGCCGCGGCCCGACGACGGACATGTCGCCGCGGATGACATTCAAGAGCTGAGGCAGTTCATCGATGCTGAAGCGGCGCAGATAATAGCCAACCCGGGTCACGCGCTCATCGGTCCGGGAGGTTTGCCGCGTGGCGCCGGCGTCGCAGGAATTTTCGTACATTGTACGAAACTTCCAGAGCCGGAACTTACGGTCGTGATGACCTTCCCGTACCTGGCGGAAGAAGACGGGCCCGGGGCTGTCGAGCTTGATGGCTATTGCGGCGATCACCAGCAGGGGCATGACCACAAGCAGCATCGTGGTTGCGAGAACCAGATCCTCGGCGCGCTTGAGCGCGGCCTCGATGGCGCTCAACGGACGCGACACCAGCTCGATGGTGGGCAGCATGCCGATGCGATCGACACCGACGATCCGCGTCGAGATGCCATCCAGGTCTGGAATGAGAGTGACATCGACCGCGGTTTGCGACAGACGATCGATGAGTGCCTTCGCCTCAGGGGCGGCATTGCGAGCACTGGCAACGATGATGCGGTCGACACGGCCATTCTTGACGGCGCTCTCGACCCAATCGAGAGGCGGGCCGCCGGAGGTACCGGGAAGGGAGACGGCTGATACGATACCGATGCGCCCACCGCTCTGGTAACGGATCTCCTCACTCAGTATGTTGGCGAGCGCGGAAGATCCTGACAGCACCAGCGCGCGATCGAGGCATGTGCCCTGGCGGAGCCGGTGCCGTATATAGAGGTACCATGACAGCCGCAGCAGGCTCACCCAGCCGAGCACGCAGAGTGACCAGGTCAGCAGCCATACGCGGGATACGCCGCCGATGAACTGCAAGGTGAAACCGAACAGCAATAGAATGCCAAAAGCCATTGCACAGGACGCTGCGGCGGTGATGCTCTGATCTCGGAGGCCGGAAAGCAGTGTCTTCTTGGCGTAAAGGCTTTCCACGTACGCCGTGACCACCCAAGCAACGAAGAAGCCGAGGATGCCCGCCCATAGTTGCCAACGACGGTATTGCAGCGGATCGGCATAGAGGTGGAAAACGCCCGCGGCGATCAGGATGGAGCCAAGCACGTCGGCTACGGCGAGCAGCGCAACCCATCCGGAGAGAGGCATGTAGGAACAAGTCGTCATTACTGGTGGAGGAGCTTTTCTGGTCGCAACCGCCACCGCGGAGTCCGCGGATTCTTCGGCGCCGGCATACTCCAAGGTGCCAGCAAGTTCCATTAGTGAGACCAGCTCCTTGTTTTGTGACGTGACGAGACCGCATTTATCAATCAATTTTTAACGGAGTCAAATGATTTCCACAGCAATCACGGCGCGAAATCGGCCACAGCCGGGGCGTGCGCCGCGGAAATGCTTGCAAGCAGGCGCCGGACGGTAAGGTGTTGCAAAAGCCGTGCGCTACTGCAGGTTGCAAAGATGACGATCGTCTGAGTGCATGGAGATGCAGAGGCGTTTGGCAACGAGCGGGGAAGGCGAGAGCGAAGCGGGCGCGGGCTTCTCCAGCTCAACCCGGCGTGCTCGAAGCGATCGGGTTCCGATGGATTCGTGTTCCGCACGCTATGGCGGGCGGCCTCGCTTTCGGGCGCGATTGAATCGCCGGGAACATGGCCGAACGATTGACGCGAACGGCGGGCCGTTAACGTTGCGTAACGCGCAGTATTTAAGCACTTTCAAAGGGCAGCGCATTTACGCTAGCATCGGCAGCCGGCCGGGCTTGGCTATTATCGGTTGTAGCCAACGGAAATAAAGGATTTTAGCCCTGCGTAGCCGCGCGATCTTTCTTTTAGCACGCGTCATCCCCAGCGTGTTCGGGGTGGCGACGACGGCAATTCTCACCAGGCTGCTGGCGCCAGCAGAATACGGGCTTTACGCGCTTGGGCTTTCGATCGTGTTTTTCGTTACCATAGGCGTGTTCGAATGGATCGGGTTGAGCCTGCTGCGCCTGGCTCCTACGGCGAGGGATCCGGAGCGCTTCTTTGGCACTCTCGTGACATGTTTCCTGGCGCTTTGCGGCGTGACTGTGCTGGGTGCGGCGGTGATCCTTGTCCTGGGAGGGCTTGGCCAATACCTGGCATTGACCGCCGCCTGCCTTCCAACCGCCTTCGCCGCAGCATGGTTTGAATTGAACCAGCGACTGCAGCTTGCTGATCTGCGGGAGAAGGAGTTTTTCCGAGCAAGCCTTTCGCGTGGGTTGCTGACGTGCATCACCGTTCCGCTGGTGGCCTATCTGACGCGGAGCGCGTCGTTGACGGTGCTGGTGTTGGGGCTGAGTTTTCTGGTTGCGGTGCTGCCGGTGCGCGAGCCGCGCCTGAAGCTATATCGCTGCCGCTTCGATGCGGAGCTTTGTCGCTCGCTGTTGCGGTTTGGGGTGCCGTTGTCGGTGAGTGTCAGCTTGGCGACCATGCTGATGTCGATCGACAAGTGGATGTTGCAGGGGCTTTCGGGTGTGCAGGCGGTTGGTTTCTTTTCGGCCGCCACCTTCGTCGCTCAGGTACCGATCACGACGCTGGCCGGCGGTATCGGCTCGTCGGCTTATTCGATGGCGGTGCGGGCGGTGGAATTCAGTTCTCGCGCGGCTGCGGCCCGGAAGCTGGCGCAGAATTTTGTGGTCCTGTTTGGAATTATCGTGCCGGCGGGAGTCGGGGTCATCTCGGTGTCGGAAAACCTTGCGCATGTCATGGTCGGGCCGAGCTACTGGCGGTCCGTGGTCGTGCTGACGCCGCTTCTTTCGGGCGTGGCGATGCTGTCGGGCATCCGCGGGTTCTACGTGGACACGGCATTCCAACTGGCCCACAAAACCGCGCCTCTTATCGCGACCACGGCGTTCGGGCTGATCCTGAACATTGCGCTTGATTTCTGGCTGATACCGCAAATGGCGGAGCTAGGTGCGGCGATTGCAAGCTTTGTGGCAAGTTTTGCCTGCCTGGTCCTGGCGACTGTTCTCAGCCGGCGGTTTTTCCGGCTGCCGATTCCTTACCTGGATGCTGTCAAGATAATGTCGAGTGCGGCGATCATGTACTGGTTCTTGCGCGAGCTCGATCATGGTTCTGGAGCTCTTGCGCTCGTGGCGCAGATTTTGGCGGGCTCGGTGGTCTATTTTGGTGGACTGATCACGCTGAAGGTCAGCGGGGTTCGCGAGGCGCTGGCCGAGGTCCTGGCAGGTGCGGGATCGGCGGAAGGCTGAGAGCTATCCGCATGTCCTGGCGGCAGCGGCCGGCCGCGGAAGACTGCCCGGACCTGTCGGCGGAGAGTTTGCGGAATGGCCCAAAAAGCGAGGTACACCAGCGCCTGGCGGAGGCTGGGAGAGCCGTTCGCCAGGGCTTTTCGGAGCAGGAGGGCGAATGCGGCGAAGGCTTGTTCATGGGCAGCGCGCGAACCGATCACGCCAAGGCAGAAGCCGCTATAGGCGCGACGGGACAGCAGCGGCGCGATATCATCAAGCCATGACAGCGACTCCCGCCAGGTGTTGGTGCTGCCGAGTGACGGTCGCCGTTCCTCGAAATATACGTTCACGAGAACTTCTGGAACGATCTTGATTTCGGCTCCGGGCAGGCGTGACAGGCGCAGGAGGAAGTCCCAGTCGTCGTGCGGAGTGCACAGGCGGAAGGGAGATTTCCTGAAGGTTTCCCGCCGAAGAAGGTAGCTCGATGTCTGAATGAAGCTTGATCCGGCAAACATGGTCCGTCTGTCGAACAGATAGTCGCCCAGCGGCACGGTGCCGTCGTAGATTTCTTCTGGCCAGACGTAGGTGGCGAGGGGTGTGATCACCCGGCTGAGGCAGCCGATCAGCACATCGGCTGGCAGGACAGCGAAACTGATCTGTCGTTCAAGCTTGTGAGGCAGCCATTCATCGTCGTCGTCAAGCAGGGCGATCCACTCCCCCCTGGCATGCTCCACACCGGCGTTGCGTGCGCCGGCGGCGCTGAGAGAGCGCGGATTGACGATTACCCTGAGGCGCGCATCCGATATCGCGCGAAGCGAAACCACCGTATCGTCGTCGGGTCCATCGACGACGACGATGACTTCGATCTGCCGGAGGGTCTGGGTCAACGCACTTTGCAGCGCACGCAGCAGCAACTGCGGCCGGCCACGCGTGGGTATTACGACCGAGACTTTGGGCCGTGCTGGATCGCTCGGAGCGGGCAGTGTGTCCGGTGCAGGGGGGCTGGTCGTCACATCAAGTCCGCCGGGGCTGTCGGCTATTTCAGGAAGGGTCGTTACGTGGCTGTTTAGCATGCCGACGCTTGCTTCCGGAAGCTCGGATTGTCCCAGGCTGGTGGTGTAGGGTGCTGAAACGGTTGGTCTGATGACCCGGGTTACGCGATGGCGGCCGAGCAGCATGTTCGGACGCAAAGGGTGGTGCGCGGATGCGATACCGGACGCTACGGTTGTTTGCGGTTGCGGCGGTGGTGGTTGCCGGCATAGGGGTCGGGGTGAGTCTGACAGCGAAGCCCATCATCCCGATGCTGCCGGCCCCGACGGGTCCGTTTCTGGTTGGCACGGTGCGCTGGGATTACAGCCGCACCGGCAATAATGGAGGCGGGGAAGCTTCGCCGGGCTGTCGGTTGGACGTTCAGCTTTGGTATCCGGCAGGGGACGCTTCCGGCCGTCCTCGGGCCCCGTACAGTTGGTCGGCGGGCGTGCGGTCGCTGCGGCACTGGGTACGAACCGACGCGGTGCTGGGGGCTCCGGTTGCCACGGCGCGGGCGAGCTATCCCGTGGTGCTGCTTCTGCCAGGCTGGTCGGGCGGCCGCGGCGAGAACACCGCCCTGGTTCAGGAGCTTGCCAGCCGCGGCTTCATTGTTGCGGCGGTTGGCTACGATTTGCCAGGCTGTGGTCAAGTCGCCGGGCTGTCCGGGCCGGGGGGTGTGGGGGCGATGGATTTTTCATCGGCGGGCGCGTTCGCGCGCACGGTGGAGATCGCCAACCGGAGGCTGGATCGCGTGAGCCAGGGTGCGGTGCGGGTTGTCGACGCATTGGTTGCGCTCAATCGAGACGATCCGTCGGGTCGATTTGTCGGGCGGTTGGATATGGATCGTGTTGCGGCTGTCGGGCATTCTTTTGGGGGGGCGATCGCGGTCCAGATCTGCTGGCTGGATGCGCGGGTCAAGGCGGCGGTCGATATAGACGGCTGGTTGTTCAATGCCGCGCCGGGCGGTTGGATCCGGCAGCCGTTCATGCATATTTCCGATGATGGTCAGTGGCCGACCTTGGCCGAGATGACGGCGGCTGATCCTGAGCGCCGATTTCCTGCGATCCTTGGCCACGAGACCGAGCAACGCCTGGAGATGGCGTTTGCGACTTACGGCGGGATAAGCGTGACGGTCGAGGGCTCGCGGCACGAAGACTTCGCCGATTTTCTTTATCTATCCGGCTCCTTATTGCTGTTGGGTCGTCGGCCGGATCAACGCTTCATCCGGATTGCCGCGGAGTACGTTGCGGCCTTCCTGGGGCAGGGGCCAAGCGGCGACGGGTTAAATCCGCTGGCTACCCCGCTTCCTGGCGTGAGGTTGCGCGTCTATGACGGCCGAACGGGTGGTGACGGATAGGTTGCGCTTTCAGTCACGCGGTCGGGGCCCCCAATAAAGCTGGCGGGCCTTGTACGCCAAAGCGCCGAGTGGCTGCCTGACCACATCGGCTACGGGCGACGCGAAGGGCGGGCGTGGATGCAGCCCGAGTCTGCGGAAGTAGTAATTGGCGCGATAGAGATCGGCGCGAACGCTGTCGCGGAACTGGAAATTGAAGCTGGCCGTGACGGATATGTTGTCACCGTTCTTGAGCCAGTGCGGCGCGTTGACCGGGATGTGGATGCCGGTTCCGGGGTTTAGCATGACGACGTCTGCCCGGTCCTGGAAGTGGGGGCGGTAGATGGGGGCGTTGTTGTCCGCGGTCCAGAATCGTTCGAGTTCCGTTTCGGGAAGCACTTCGCGATCTTCCCGGCTGAAAACGCTGATCTCTTTCTGGCCTTTGATTTGGAGAAGGAAATTGCACTCCCTGTCGATATGGTATGTTGTTATGCGGTTGGGGGAAGTGATGAACAGGATGATTTCTTTTTTCTTTATTATTCTATCGACTTCGCGGCCGGTCATTTCGAGGATGTCTGAAATCACCTGGGTGAGCATGGCCGAATAGGCGGGGTCGCGTTCTGCCCGCCATAGGACGATCCACGCGCCCTGCGTTTCGATGCGGCGGATCAACTCGTCGATTGGCAGCGCGGCCTTCGCGATCGTTTCCCAGCGCTGGCCGATCTCGACCTGTCCGACGTCGCAGTAGAGATCGTCGGGGCGGGTTTCGGCGGTCTGCTTTGCCAGTTCGATAAGGCGGGGCAAGGAAAACTCCGGCTGATCCACCAGGTCGTGGGTCAGTTGGAAGTGGACGCGGTTGAACTTGTCCTGGAATTCCTGTTTGTCGAAGTGCAGCATAGTTTACCTCTTGCCAGGACAGGATGCGGAATAGTCAGTACGCAGTGGAACGAGGTCACGCGTTGTCTTGCTGCTTTGGCATGGGGAACGGAGGTGTCGAAGGGCGGATCTGATTGACCGTGAAGCGCAGTCCGACATCAACGACGCCTTAGGTGGCGGCGCACAAGGCGTACAGGCCTGGTTGGCAACCGCAAGCCAAGAGTGCAAGGTCAGGCACAACATGGTATTCCAATCGAGCTGATATCACGGGCTACAACCTGTAGTTCAGTAAAATTGGCGGCGCCCAACCCAGACCGGTCGCGGCAGTTTCTATATCCATGACTTAGGTTACTTTGAAGGACGGCTGTCCCGCAAGAACGATTTGCACGTGCCGCACGCAAACATCGCTTTACGGGCGTCGGAACGGTAGCGAAATGCGGCAGAGGTGTCGTTGGCTCAGGGCTTGTGGAATCTTCGCCGCTCCGCCGGTCTATTGTTCTGCCGCGGGTGAATGATCCGAAATGGGTGCGGTCGTAGGCTGATCTACAACCCAGCCGCAAATCGAGAACGGAGCCACGATGCTGCACTGTGGAACCGCAATCCGTGTCGCCATCAACATGCAGACTTGCATGGCCAGAACTGCCGAAACGCTTGCGGCAACCCCGGCGAAACGACTAGCATAAGGTTTCAACGATTTGAAACCCGAAAGTCTCTGCAGATGGTCGGCTCCACGACGACCCAAGTCAGTTCACGGACGCTACCGGCGCTTGTCAGCGACGAGACGGCTCTCTTCGAGGAGAATTTCAATCGGCGTTCGTTTGCGTTTCGCCACCATCTGGCGGACCATCCGTTGTTCACCATTGCCCGCCTGGCAAGGGCTGCTCAGACAATCCTGGACAGTGGCGACCAGGGGCGGTTTGTCGTGTTCGACGCCAAGGCCTTTCGACCTGACACCGGCTTCGGCGTTTCGACGCGACACGATCAGCTTGGGAATGCGGTGCGAATGCTGGCAGAGGGGCGCACCTGGATCAAACTTTCCAGTGCCAACGAGGCGGACCCCGAGTATGCGGAATTGCTGCGACAGATTATCCGCGAGCTGGCAAGCCTGACCGGCTGTGACCTGGTCTCTGACATCACGTGGTCATCATTGACCGTGTTCATGGCTTCGCCAGGCATCGCAACTCCATATCATATCGACCACGAGTCGAACTTCCTGTTCCAGGTGCAAGGCGAGAAGGACGTTTGCCTGTTCAACCAAGATGACCGTGATGTGTTGAGCGATGCGGAGATCGAGCGCTTCTATGCGGGAGACGTGGAGGCCGCGCGATACAAGCCGGACTTCCAGGAGCGCGGGACTATTTTCCACCTGACGCCGGGGGACGCGGTGCATCACCCGCCATTGGCTCCGCATTGGGTCAGAAATGGCGACGGCGTGTCGGTGAGTGTAAGCATAGGTTTTTGCATGCGCGATCTGGATCGCCGTGCCAAAGTGTATCAGGTAAATAGCCTTCTGCGCCGCGCTGGCCTGCGACCGGCACCGCCAGGACAGTCGCGGCCCGGCGATCGCGTGAAAGCGGCCGGACTGGAAATTGCTACGCGACGCAATGCGGTCAGCCGGGAGGACATACTGTTTTCCGGAATCCAACGTGTCAGTGCCCCGTTGCGTGCTGCGCGGCTGCTTCGTCATCCTGGCCGGAAGGATGCATGACGCGGCGACGCGGCACCGGTCGACAATGCAGAGGTCCAAGATGAAGCAGGCCGGCTCGACGGTGCGCGGAGCTGCCATACCCCAGCCGCCGAGTATCCTGATCTTCTTCCATATTCCGAAGACCGGCGGGACGACCATGGACGCGATCCTCTCGCGCTGCTTTCCCGGACCCCAGCACTTCGATGGTCAAGTCGGCACCTCTCCATCCGGGCTGTCGATCCGGCCGCGCGAAAAGATTGAAGCGAAATACCATGCCCGGACAGTCGAACAGCGCCAGGCGATACGATGCGTGATGGGCACGCATTACCCAATGGGCATCGATAGCATGCTGGACCGGCCGGCGAAGTATTTCACTATCCTGCGCCCTCCCGTGGAACGTGTTGCCTCACACTTTTTCGACGATCGCACGCAAAAACATCTGCCGTGCCATGAGCGGATCAAGAACATGACGCTGGAGGACTACCTCGATAGCGGTCTGGGGATTACTCCTTTCGACAACCAGGTGCGGCTGCTGAGCGGCTGCCCGGAGTTGGATACACCATGGGACCCGGCTGGCGGGCCAATTTCGGCCGCACCGGTCGAACGACGCCATCTCGATCTGGCGAAGCGAAATATCGAGGACCGGTTCATCACGGCGGCTCCGCTGGAGTCGTTCACCACCCTGCTGATGATGCTTCGGCGCATTTATGGCTGGCGGCTGCAGCAGCTTCTGTTTGTAAAGCACAACGTCGGGGCCGCCCGTCCGTTCAAGACGGAGCCGATATCGGCAGCAAGTCGCCGTCGCCTGGAGGACAGCAATCGTTATGATACGGAGCTGTACGAATGGGCGAAGACCCGCTTTGCCGAGCAGATGAGGTCATTCGAGCCTGAGTTGTCACGGGATCGGGCGCGCTTCGAGCTGCTCAATGCAGCGACCCAACGGCTCGACCGGACCGTGCCGGCTTCAGTCCGCAAACTGGCTAGCCGGGTGCTGTTCCCTCACCACGCCGCGTGAGGCGCGGTCAAGAACCCTGACGAAAGCGCCCATGACCGTCGACGCGAAGAAGCCGCAACAATCGGCTTTCGATCCCTTGGCCGGCGATCTCAGGCAGCTCGTTGTGCGGGGCGCGGTCGTGATTTATGCGTCCCAGGCTGCCCGGCTGGTGATCCAAACGGCTTCGCTGATTGTCATGTCCCGCCTGCTGATGCCGGCTGATTTTGGGCTGCTCGCCATGGTTACCCCTGTGTATGGCCTGGCGCTGATGTTCCAGGATCTCGGGCTGACGCAGGCAACGATCCAGCGACCACAGATCAACGTTGCACAGATCACCGCAATGTTCTGGGTCAATGTCAGCATTGGGTGCGGACTGGCAATATTGCTGGCGCTGATCGCACCGGCGATCGGCTGGTTTTATGGGGATGCGCGGGTGACGAACCTGACGCGCGGGTTCGCGGCGCTGATCGTGCTGAGCTCGCTTGCGGCGCAGCACCTCGCGCTCATCAATCGGCGCATGCATTTCAGCTTTATCGCCGCGCTGGATGTCGTCGCCTTCGTTCTGGGCGTTCTGGGAGCGATACCGCTGGCGATCCTGCTGCGGAACTACTGGGCATTGTTCGCCCTGCCGCTGATAACCGCACTGGTGACGCTTGTCGGCGCGTGGGTCGGCACCGGGTTTATTCCGGGGCTGCCAAAGCGTGAGCGCAACATGCGCGAATTGCTGCACATGGGCGGCGGCGTAACTGGGTTCAATGTCTTCGGTTTCATCGCGCGGAACCTCGACAATGTCCTGATCGGCCAAGCCTGGGGCAACGTCGCCCTCGGTCTGTACGATCGCGCCTACAAGCTGCTGCTTTTCCCGCTACAGCAGCTCAGTACGCCGCTGGCCCGCGTGATGCTGCCGGCGCTGGCCCGGCTGCAACACGAACCAGATCGCTACCGCGTGGTCTATCTGCGGGCGCTGCAGCAGCTTCTGATTGTTACCCAGCCGGCCATCGTGTTTACGATCGCGACCGCAGACACGCTGCTGCCGGTCCTGCTCGGCGAACCCTGGCGGGGGGCGGCGCCTATTTTCAAATGGCTGGGCCTTGCGGCGGTACAGCAGCCGATCAGCGCGACGACCACCTGGCTTTTCGTAAGCCAAGGGCGCAGCCGAGCCTACATGTACTTCGGGGCATTCAACGCCGCGACCAGCGCCGCGGCTTTCTTTGCCGGCCTGCCGTGGGGACCCATGGGGGTCGCGGCCGCATATTCCATCACGCAAATCACCTTGCGCATGCCGGTGATGTGGTGGATGGCGACGCGGCGAGGGCCGGTGAAACTGCGTGATCTGTTGGACACGGCTGCGCCACATGCGGCGGCGAGCATGGTGGCGCTGCTTGCCGTGCTCCTGTTGCGGTATGCGGTGCCGCTCGACTCCGTCCTCGGCCTGGCAGTCGGTTTGCTTGCATCCTATGCGGCCGCACTCCTGACGCTGGGGGTCATACCTTCCGGGCGCGCGATGTTACGGGAAAGCATTTCGTTCATCGGTATCGTGAGGCGTGATGGCGGCGCGTATTCCGGCCCGCCAGCCGGTACATAGGCAAGGCGCTCCACCGGCTGTTTCAGTAACGGATCATTGTGCAGCGCCGTCCGACTTGCCCAGGCAGAAATGGAAACCGCTGTAAGACGCGATGGAATGTTCCGGATGGAATGGGATAAAGCAGCCGAGGCCGGGGTTGTTCCAACTGTCCGTCATGACGTATCCCAGTGCCGCGAACTGCGCAACGAATTCAGACCGGTTGAAAAGATGGTACGGGCATAGGGACGTGCCCATGTTCTGTATCGTCACCGCATGCGGCTGGTCGTAAGTCGGGATTTTGTTCAGCAGAACATGGGCCGGAAGACAGCCGACCTTGCGCAGCATCGCAAACGGCTCATTGATGAACTGCAAGGCGCCAGCGGAGAGCAGAATATCCGCATCACTCAATCTATCAAGTGTGGTGGTGAAGGTTAAGCCCGTGCAGTTTTCCGCATCGCAGAGCCGCCGGCCAAGGTCGATCACGGCTGGCACATCGCTTACGACCCATTCCAGCTTATCGGGATAGTGGAGATGATGGCGGTATGCGTAAAAGCTGATGCCAACATTGCCTCCCCAATCGAACACGACGGTACCCGGCTTCAGCAACTGGACCAACCAGAACAACACGGGATAGTCATACGCCGACAGGAAAGCTCTTGCATGCGCCACGCGATCCGACGAGCCTGGGTTATCGAAGCCGATCGACCGGCCCGGGGGAATGGCGTCGACCGCTTCGCCGAATCCGCGATAGATGCCGTGGAACATTCTTCGCTGTCCGGTGGCGTGTTCAAAATACCATTTGTAGACTGGCGATAATGGGACTCGAAGCAACGGCGATCGAACTGCGCCGATGGCGGCCAATCTTGCCATGGGTTGCATTTTGTCCTCCCACGCACGGTTTAGCTTGACGGAGATATGCTGCGGGATTTTTTATCGAAAATGATTTACGGATGCTTTGGCTGCACATTATACTAACTGACCGTGTGGTAGCAACATTTACGTTTGCCTCAGGGGCACGCCGCCGGGCGCGCAACGCCTCGACCCGACAGGCGGCGGCGTCTGTCGGGCGCGGCGACCTGGCCAGACTAGCTCTTTGTGCGATTGTGTATTGCTGCGACGGCTATTCCGGCGATTGCCTCGTTCTGAGCCGGCCCAGCATGCGACCGAATGCGATGCTGCATCGAGGCCAGCGGCCGCTCAACAAAAGCGAAAAGCACCCAGGCGATGGCTGCGGTGCCGATCAGACCGGTGACTGTAGCGCCGAGGCTGTAGGGTGATCCGAAATAGACCTCTCCTGGCGTGCGGGCCAGGAGATGAAACAAGTAGATGGAGTGACTCAATCGGCCGGCAAGTACGAGAGGCCTGCTGGCAAGTGCCCGGGATGCGCTGCACTCTGCGAAACCGTTGATTAAAGCTGCCCAAGCTATTAAGGCGGCGGGCGTAAGGGTGGTGTTCCGATGCATGCATTCCGATCAATTGGCTCGCGTATCGTCCCTTCGGTTATCGGTGTGACATTGTTAGGGCTCCATACCGGCGCTGCCTATGCGCAGAACAAAAGCCCCGCGGAAACTGCGGCGGTCGAACTGCCCGGCCCCAGCCAGAGCCTGTTTGCCAATCCGTTTTACGTTTGCCGGCGGACCTATTACGTCGCGCCGGACGGCAAGGATGCCAATCCAGGTACACAGTCCGCACCTTGGGCGACCCTTCGTCATGCAGACATTGGTGCGGGTGGAAGGATTGCGGGCGACTGTGTCGATGTCGCCCCGGGGACTTACCCCGCGGGTGTCGCGATAACCAGGGGCGGAAACCTCGCCGCTGCGTCCGGCTATGTGGTTTACCGGTGTGAGATATTGGACAAATGCAAAATTACCGCTTCAGGGGGCAACGCCCAACCAGCGTTCAACATCAATATGATGGAGGCGGACCCTGACTACATCGTTATAGACGGCTTCGAGATGGCAGCCAGCAGCGAAACCGCCTACGGCGTCGGAGTGCTTATCAACAACAACCCTGTCGGAGGTCCTAAGGCGCGTCTCTCCGCTCATCATGTCTGGATCATCAACAACATCGTACATGGGTACGGCGAGGGCGGGATTGGGGCCGACGAAGCCGATTGGGTTTTCCTGTTGCATAACACTGTCTATGACAACGCGCATGTCACTTGCGACGCTCAGGGATCGGGTATCGGCCTCGTGGTCGCCAAATCGGTGCAAGACTACGAGCTGACCGCCGCGGACCGCGCCTGGGCGCCGTTTCACCAGGTGATTGCCTGGAACATCAGCCATGATAATGCGCTCACGAAATGCGGCAATGCTCAGTCACCCTACGACACGGACGGGAACGGCATCATACTCGACACCTTCAACGGTTCGGGGGTCGACAATGTCCCGTACCAGGATCAAACGCTGGTTGCGGACAACATCACCTATAACAATGGCGGTGGCGGCATTCACGTATTTCGGACATCACACGCGACGGTGGCAAACAATACATCTTACAACAACAATCTCGATCCGTGGAACCGGGGATTCCCGCGAGGAGAGATATCGAACGCCGGAGGCACGTTCAACACCTACATCAACAATATAGCTTATGCGATGCCGGCGATCAGCGTCGCCGACATCCGTTGTCAGGGGGCAAAGTATGACATGGCACCCGATCCTTGTCCCTTGATGGGGAACGTGGCGTTCTTCGGTGGTGATGGGGCCGGCGTTAAGGATGCCAACAACGTGTGGTCGAACAATATCAGCTTTGGCGGTTCGCCGCCCTGGGGTTGGGGGCCGCGCGGCAATGCGCTTGTCGACCACGACTCGATGTCTTGCACGTCCAACCTTTGCAACGTGGACCCGCTTTTGGCGGATCCGAAGCGCGGTAACTTCGCTCTGCGTGCCTCCAGCCCGGCTATCGCGTACGGGAAGCCGCAGAAATATTTATCGTCGCAGGCTGTGGACGCGGGTGCTTGTTTCCACGCGGCAAACGATTGCCCTTGAAACTCCAGCGCATAATTTTGCGGAGCAATTTTATCAGCCGTTCGAGAGAGTGAACTCTTCCGCATCATGCTCGCGCAGGACGGCGTGACACGGTCGCGGTTGCACGGATTGTTGCTGGATTCCCGCTTTCGCGGGAATGACGGGGGAAGCGGGAATGACGGGGGAACGGGAGTGACGGGGAACGGGTTTACGCCGCCTCACCGTAGGCGCCGTAATAACCGTAATGGCGCAACTGGTCCGGAGCCACCTTGTTGAACGCAATCCCGGCGATCCGGCGGGCTTCTGGCCGAAGGAGCCGAAACGCTTCCGTGACACTGTCGCTATGACTGTGGCTGCCGTCGATCACCATAAGCACCTTGTCCGCCATCGTGGCCAGGACCAACGCGTCGACAACCGACAGCAGCGGGGGAGTATCGATCACGATGTAATCATACTCTGCTCGCAGGCGGGTCATTAATTCCGCCATCCCGCGGGAGCCGAGAGTATCGCCGGGGTTCGGCATTCGTGATCCAGCCGGAATTACGTGACAGCCGCTGTCGGGATCGCGCAGCGTAACCTCGGACAGTTCGGCCTTGCCGACCAGCAGATCGGTCAGGCCGGGATGCTGCTGTCCGAACTCCAGCGAAACGCGGCGGCCGCGGACGTCACAATCGAGCAGGACGGTGCGCTGGCCGGCGGCGGCGCTGGAGGCGGCGAGCAGTGCGGCGACTGCCGACTTTCCTTCTGCCGGGAGGGCGGAGGTCACCAGGATCACTTTCAGCTCGCGATCGAGATTCGACAGCCGCAGGTTTACCCGCATCGCGCGGATCGCCTCGTTCACCGGGGAGAATGCTCCGGTTGCCACGCTGCGCACGAGGCCCCGGTTGCCGTCTCGTTGCAACCGGCGGGATCTTTGCCGGGGCAGGCTGGGGATATTGCCGATGACCGGGTAGCCGAAGAGCTGCTCGGCCTCGGTTCCCATCTTGACGTGGGTTTGCAAGAGATCCGCAGCCAATGCCAGCCCCAGCCCGAGCATGCCGCCGAGACCCACGGCGGCGATGTAGAACAGCAGGCGCTTCGGAAAAATGGGATCGGTCGGCAGCCCCGCGGGGGAAATGATGCGCTCAGTCGTGCTTCCCAGCGCCTCCCGCGCGACGATTTCGTTGTACTGGGAAAGATAAGCATCATACAGCTTGCCGTCGGCGTCGGCGATGCGCTGCAATTGCTCGATCTTGACAAAGGCGGCGGTGTCGCTTGGAACGGCTGTCAGCTTGTTCAGGCTCTCGGATATAGCCTGCTCCCGCCGCAGGGAGATGTCGTAGCTGTTTTGCAGATCGCCGAGAACATGCGCGGCCTGGCCCTGGATCTGCTTGTTGACATCCGCCAATTGGGCGGCAACGGCGAGCACCTGGGCATGGCGGTCCCCCAGCTTCGCCCGAAGCTGCTCTTCCAGTTGCGTAAGCAACAATTGCTGCATGCGGAGCTGACTGATCACGGGGGAGCTCGCGGCCTCTGGAATATCCAGGAGACTGCCGCTGCCCTGGGAAAGTTGCCGTGCCTGGTCCAGCCGGGCGCGTTTTTCATTGAGGTCGGCGCGCGCCAGCGTCAACTGGGTGGTCAGATCGGCGATCTGCTGCTGCTTGAGGCTTCCTTTGCCGGTATCGGTGAGGCCGCTTTGTGCCTTCAAGGTTTCGATCTGCGTCTGGGTTTCCGCGACGCGTGTCTTCAGCTCGGACAGCTTGCCTTCCAGCCACATCGCCAGTTGGTCGAGCGTCTTGCGCTGCGCATCCAGTTGACCCTTGAGGTAGTCGGCGACGAGCGTCGTGGCGATCTGCTGCGCCCTCTCGGCGGTGCGCGACGTCGCCGATACGGCGAGCACATAGGAAAATTGCGAGCGATCGACGCGAATTTTCTGGGCTAGAATCGCGGCTGCCGTGGCGATGCGCTGTTCCGCGGACATGGCCGGCGGGGCGGCAGCCGGAGGCGTTTCCGCGAACCAGCCGGTGCCGAGACCGAGGGCTGCCATGAGCCTGTTAGCCGCGGTTGCGAGCCCGAGACCGAGCCAATCCGCCTTGCCCAGCAGGGTGGAGAAGCGGGGTCGCGGCTGAAATTCCGGATCGTCGTAAAGCTTCAGGTCTTCGACGACACGCTGCGACAGGGAGGCGGATTTGAGGACGTCGATCTCCGTGTTGATCGCGACGGTGTCGAAGTCCTGCGGCGATGCCGGCCGTTCACCGGTTACGCCGGACATGGCCTGGTGCGGGTCAAATACCAGAAGCTGCACCGCCGACTGATAGGTAGGCGGCAGGACGTGCAGGAGAAGATGAACCGCGATCAGCGCGGCCAGGGGGACCGCCACGATCAGCTTCCAGCGGCGCAGCAGCCCGCCGATCAAGCCCCGGATATCGAGCGGCGCTGGTTCAGCCGGGTCCGGCGGCATTACGGTTGCCGCGCTGCCGGCGGAAATGAGATTGCTGGACGACACCGCCCTAACGCCCACCTGCCGGCGCGAACCCCAATCTGTTACGTCTCATACCGCTCCTTTCGGGGTTTGCCAGCCGACACCGCTGATCGCTTGTTAACCGGTTATTAAATGGTTCGGTCGAGGCACGCAAGGAGAGAAAATACGAAATCGTCCATAAATAGAAGCAGTGCGGGGACGCCTCGGCCTCGCGCCCGGCGATCGCGGCTGCCGCGAGGATGGCGCGGCGAGCCCGTTTGGCGCAGATGCCGGTCTTGCCAGGGCGGAGAGACGAGCTGCCGCGAGACGCGCGTCAATAATAAGACTATCTGCAAAAAAGACTTGCGGCCATTGACATCATGACGCTACGTTATGCGCCCGAAAAGTGTGCCCACTGATATTAGCGGGGCTGGAAGCTTTGTATCAGTTCAATGGAAGCATCGTGGGGGCCAGCGGGCCGGGGATCATGGCCTCGTGCTGTCCATGTCCATTGCCTCCAGACGGAGCGGGGGCGCGCCGGTGAAATTCGGGAGATTGTTGCGCGATAGTGCGATCACCTCCATGGCAGGTCAGGCGGGGGCAGGTCAGGCGGGGGCAGGTC
>DATDIC010000032.1:0-2284 GCA_036521275.1 Acetobacteraceae bacterium | reverse complement strand
AGCCCGGCCCGCCACCGTCATGGCCGGACTTGATCCGGCCATCATGTCAGCTCCGCCGCGCGGATACAGGCGGCCGTGTGGCCGGTCTCATAGGCAGCCAGCGGCGGGAGGGCTGCGGCGCAGGCGGCCACCGCATGGCGGCATCGAGGCGTGAAGCGGCAGCCGGCGGGGCGGCGTGCCGGGTCGGACAAAGCGCCCTGGATCGCCACCAGGCGCTCGTGGTCCTGATCAAGCGAGGGCACACATTCCAACAGACCACGCGTGTAGGGATGCAGCGGGCGGTCGAACAGACGCGCGACCGGCGCCTCCTCCACGATCCGGCCGGCATACATCACCAGCACGCGGTCGGCGGTCTCCGCGACCACGCCCATGTTGTGGGTGATGATGATGATCGCCATGCCGAACTCGTCGCGCAGGTCCATCATCAGGTCGAGGATCTGCGCCTGGATCGTGACGTCGAGCGCCGTCGTCGGCTCGTCCGCGATCAGCAGGCGCGGGCGGCAGGCGAGCGCGATCGCCAGCATCACCCGCTGGCGCTGTCCGCCGGATAGCTGGTGCGGATAGTCTGCCATACGTCGCGCCGCAGATGGGATTCCCACCTTCTCCAGCATCTCCAGCGCCCTCGCGTACAACGCGCGCTGCGACAGGCGTTCATGCGCGCGAATGGTCTCCATGACCTGGTCGCCGATGGTGAACACCGGGTTGAGCGAGGTCATCGGCTCCTGAAACACCATGGCGATGCCGGGCCCGCGAATGCGCTGCATGCGCTTGTCCGAGAGTGTGGTGAGCACCTCGCCGGCAAACCGCACCTCGCCGGCGGCCACGCGTGCGGGCGGCTGCGGCAGCAGTCCCATGATGGTCAGCGCGGTAACGCTCTTGCCGGAGCCTGATTCCCCGACAATGCCCAGGATCTCGCCTTCGTCGAGGCTGAACGACACATCCTCGACCGCGCTGATTTCACCCTGCGAAGTGGCAAACGCCGTGGTGAGGTTGCTGACCGAGAGGAGCGTCATCCAGGTCCTCCCCCTCCCCTCGCGGGAGGGGGTTGGGGGAGGGGGCCGGGCCTCCGCCAGCGCCTCACTGCTGCACCCTCAGCCGCGGATCCAGCACATCGCGCAGCCCGTCGCCCAGCAGGTTCAGCCCCAGCACCGTGACCATCAGTGCCGCCCCAGGGATCGTGATGATCCACGGCGCATCGATCATGTATTGCCGCCCCTCCGCCATGATGTTCCCCCAGGTCGGCGTCGGCGGCACCGCGCCCACGCCAAGGAAAGATAGCGTCGCCTCGGTCAGCACGGCGTAGGCGAACAGGAACGACAACTGGACGATCAGCGGCGCCATAGCGTTCGGCAGGATGTGCCGCCGCAGAATGCGCCAATGCCCCGCTCCCGCCGCCACCGCCGCCTGCACATATTCCATCTCCCGCAGCACGATCACCGACGACCGCACGATGCGCGCCGTACGTGGTGTATAGACAACGCCCAGCGCGATGATCACGTCGTTCACCGACGGCCCCAGCACAGCGGTCACCCCGATCGCCAGCAGCACCGCGGGAAACGCCATCAGCGCGTCGTTGACCCGCATCAGCACGTTGTCGAGCGCGCGGAAATACCCCGCCGCCGCACCGATCAGCGTGCCGAACACTGCATTGATCGCCACCACCGACGCACCGATGATCATCGACAACCGCGCGCCCCATACCACGCGCGACCACAGCGACCGGCCGAAATTGTCGGTGCCGAACAGATGCTCGGCTGACGGCGGCAGGAATTTCTGGCGCATCGCCAGCTTGTTCGGATCGACCCAGGCGATCCACGGCGCCAGCGCCGCCACGATGGCGATGATCGCGAACAACGCCAGCCCGGTGACGAACAGCCGATGATGCAGCAACCGCCGCAGCGTCGCCCACGCCGGATGATGATGGCGGACCGGGACCGCGTCCTCCAGCTCCGCCGGCAATGCGATCGTGGCGGTGTCAGGCGCCATCGTAGCGCACCCGCGGATCGAGCAGCGCGTAGCAGACATCGACGCCGATGTTCACCAGCACCAGCAGCGCCGTGGTTATCAGCAACCCGCCCTGCACCATCGGATAGTCGCGGTTCAGCACCGCCTGCGTCAGCAACTGCCCGAGCCCCGGAATCGAGAACAGCGTCTCGGTCACCACCGCACCGGAGATCAGCAGGCTGACGATGATGCCGATCACGGTGGTGATCGGGATAAGCGCATTGGACAGCGCATGCTTCACCACCACCTTGCGTCGCGGCAGCCCCTTGGCGCGCGCGGT
>DATDIC010000031.1:0-27768 GCA_036521275.1 Acetobacteraceae bacterium | reverse complement strand
AACCTCGTCGGGCTGACCCAGGTGCATGGCGCGACCGCGGTGCGGGTTACGGAGCCGTGGGCGCCCGGCGCCGGCCCGCGCGCGGACGGGGTGGTCACCGACCGGCCCGGCATGGCGCTCGCCATCGTAACCGCCGACTGCGCCCCGATCCTGCTGGCCGATCCGGCTGCCGGCGTGATCGGAGCCTTGCATGCCGGATGGCGCGGTGCGGCCGGTGGGATCATAGAAGCGACCGTGAATTCGATGATTTGCCTCGGGGCAGACCTTAAGCGCGTGATCGCGGCCATCGGGCCGTGCATCGGACAGCCTTCTTATGAAGTCGGCCAGGACCTGCAGCAGGGCGTGCTGGCCGCCACGCCCGAGGCGTCGCGGTATTTTGTCGCCGGCCGGCGGCCCGGTCACTGGCAGTTCGACCTGGCCGGTTATTGCGCACTGCGGCTGGCGGAAACCGGTGTGCGCAGGATAGATACGCTGCATGCCGATACCGCCGCCGATGAGGCCCGCTTTTTCAGCCACCGCCGCCGGACGCTCGCCGGTGGCGGTCCGATCGGCCACCAGATCTCTATTATCGCGCTGATCGCCTGATGCGCTGGCTCCTGATCGTCTGCCTGTTGTTGCCCCTGGCCGCGTGCGGCGACTACCCGGAGCCGTTCCTCGGCAACCCTGGGGCAGTGGCCATGCGGCTGCGCCAGCCGCCCGATCCGCGACTGGCGATTCCCGCCCCGGGTACCGCTCTGCTGTCCGATACCGCCAGCCGAGAACTCGCAGCGGATGTAGCCACGCGCCTGCAGCAAGGGGAGGTCCCCGCCTACGCGCAACCGGCGACCCCGACCGATTGGCGGCTGGTGATCTCCGCGCAAGATCGAGGGTCCGACATCGTTCCCATCTATACGGTACTCAACCCCCAGGGACAGTCGCAGGGCACCGTGCAAGGCAAGCCCGTGGCCACGAATATCTGGGCTGTGGCCGATTCCGCCACCTTGAGGCAGGCGGCGTTCGATGCCGCGCCCGGGATCGATTCTCTACTGACCAGCATCGAGACCGGCCTGATGCAAGCCGACCCGAACAGCCTGTACAACCGGATGGCCAAAGTCGCCGTTCCCGATGTTACCGGCGCGCCCGGCGACGGCGATCTGATGTTGACCCGGCAGATGCGCGCCAAACTAGCCGCCCTCGGGCCACATGTTCAGCCCGCCAGCACCGGCGTGGACTTCACCGTGCAAGGCCAGGTGCGGATGGTGCCCATCGCCGGCGGACAACAGCGAGTGGAGATCCAGTGGATCATCACCAATGCCAAGGGACGGGAAGGCGGCCGGGTCGTGCAATTGAACGACATCCCCGCCGGCACGCTCGATCATTATTGGGGTGACGTGGCGACCGTCGTCGCGCAGGAAGCGGCTGGCGGCGTCAACGAAGTGATCCGCCGACAGTCCGGCCATTCGCCGTCCGCTGTCGGCAATGCCACCAGCCCGACGCAACCTGTCGCCAAGATCCAGTAGCGCGGGGCCCCGATCCTACATCGGCGATGTGCCGCCCATCAGCTCCGTGGCCTTGCGCTCCAGGTCCGCGGCCAGCGCCATCGGGCCGCGCGCCAACGTCACCCGAAAATCCGACCGCAGCAGCGCTACCTGGCTGATTGTGCCATCGAGCAGCACGTCGCTGACTTTCCAGGCCCCGCCCGCCTGGCGCATCACGTAGTCGATCACGCTCGGCTCACCGGTGCTCTTGACGATCTCGGTGTGCAGGACCAGCGCGGAGCCCAGGCTGCGCAGCGCGGCAATCTCCAGTTTCTGGCCCGAGTAGTTGTCGAAGTTGGAAACCCAACTCGCAACCGTATAGCGTTGGAATGCCACCAGCAGCTCGGATTGCTGCGACGGTGCAAAGCCGGACCAGCCAAGCCCGACGGCCGCCTGAAGGATGGCTGGCAGGTTGAATGCCTGCTGCAGTGCCGGCGCCAGCGTGTTGAAGCGTTCTGTGAAGGGCGTGGCACGGCCGGCCTGCATGACCGCCAGCAGTGCGGCATAGAGTCTACGGATCGGCGCAGCGACGTCCGCGCCGCCCTGGGCGAGTACCGGACGTGCCAGCGCCACCGGGCCGATGACCGTGAGCCACAGAAAGCGGCGGCGTTCAAAGCGAAACGCGGGCATCAGCATGTCTCCGTCACCCGATGCGCCCCTGATGGAGCGGCCTTCGCACCTCATATCGGTCCGCCGGGCGCCCGGACAATCCGTCAGAAAGCCGCAACCGCCGGAGGGTCGGCAGCGAGCACAGTATCCGCCCATGCGCTCATGCCGAGCGCGGCGAATCGCTTGCGCGCCTCCTGTGCTGCCGCCGGGTGGCCATCGCCCGATGCCCGATGCAGGGCGGCGAGGCAGGCGGCAATATCCGGCTCGGTTCCCAGTTTCCGGGCCAAAGCCAATGCCTTTCGGATCGTGCTTATCCCCTCCCCACGCGTATCAGGATTCATTGCCTGCAGCACGCCCTTGCAGCGTAGCGCAGCAACCAGGTAGCCCCGCAGGGTGTGACGGGCACCGATCTGCACCGCTTCCTCCGCGTGCCGCAACGCGGGCACTTGCCCGCCGGCGCAACCATAGGCCGCCGCAAGACCGATCGCGGCCCACATATGGATCAGCAGCCGCCCACGGCCCTTGGCGGTCTCATGCGCCTCGCTCAACGCGTCGATGGCGGCATTGGTGGACCCCGCCAGCAGCAGCGAGTGTCCCAGGCCGGCCTTCAGCGACGGAAGCAGCGCTTTCAGCCCATGCCGCTCGGCGGGTTCCAGCCCGGAACGGAATGTGCTTTCGGCTTCGGCGATCTGCCGGCGCTGCAGCCGCACCATGCCGGCCGAGAGCTGTGTGAAGGCGATATCGTAGGGGCGACGTTCCCCGGTCGCGATTGCCAGCGCTTGCCGACAGTCGCTCTCCGCCTCGTCGAACAGTCCCAGGAGCCCACGTATCCCGGCCCGTGTCGCCTGGATCAGCACCGGCCAGCTACCGGAGCGCACGCTGCCGGAGTCGACATAGCTTGGCAGCAGCGCGATGGTTTCCGACAATACCGCCTCGCCCTGGCGGTATCGCCCGGCATAGAAGCACGTCTGTCCGAGAAAGTGCGCTGCCGACAGACGCAATCCCAGATTGCCGATAGAGACTGCAGATCGATGAGCTTCGCTCGCAACCGCTGTCGCTTCGCGGACGCGTCCCAAACTGTTGAGCACGTGGACGCGCTTGACGAGTATCGATAGCCGGACATCGGGGCCCAACGCCCCCGCCGTCCGGTCCTCGGCGATTTTCTGCGCCTGGTCGAGTAGCTGGTCGGCCTCCTCATAGCGCAATTCCAGTGCCAGCAGAGTACGGAGGCCGATCATGATGTCCACCGCCGTGGCGCGCGTCTGATGATCCGGCGGCAATGATTGCGCGATCTCCAGCGCCTTGCGCAGATGCCGTTCGGCGGTGGCGTGCGCGGTCCGCTCGGCGGCGGCGATCGCCGCTCGCTGCAGGAACCCAAGCGCCGGACGCCAAAGCTGTGCCCTGACGGCATGATGGCAGATCTCGTCCAACCGCTGTGGAGCAGTCTCGATCGATGGCTCCAGCAACTCGACGACCCGTGCATGGAGTCTGCGTCGGCGCGATGGCAGCAGGGTCTTGTACGCAACGTCGCGCAGCAGCGCATGCCGGAACGTGAGGCGGGCCGTGCCGGCGGCTTGGTCGCTCCTGCTGTCCAGCAGGTGCTCCGTCTGCAAACGCGAGAGCTGCTGCAAGATAATATCGGCGCGGCCACCCATCACCGCCGCCAAAAGGTCGGGCGAGAATTCGGCTCCCACCACCGCGCAGGAACGCAGCAGCGTTTGCAACTGTTGCGGCAAGCGGGCAATGCGGTCGGCTATCAATGCCTCTATCTCATTGGGAATGGCAAGCTCGTCGATGCCATCCTTACCGGCTCCACGATCCAGTGTCAGAGCCGCGACTTCCTCCAGATACAGCGGATTGCCCTCCGCTTTCGCGATGATTCGGTCGGCGTGATCGCCCTGGCGGAACAGCGGATTCATGCGCGCAAGCAGTTGTCGCGCCGCTTCGAAAGATAGTGGTCGCAACTGAATGTTTCTGCGTTGTGCGAACAAATCGCCGGCGAAACGCAACGGTTTGCGGCTGGTGACAAGTACCAGCAGCGGCACCGAACGGCGCGCAAGCTCCGCGATGATTGCGGTCAACAGTGCAAGCGTCGTTGCATCGAACGTCTCGGCATCCTCGCAACATAGGATGATGCGCCGATCACCAGCCAGACCCGCCATGATCGCGCCGATCTGAGGCGCTACCGGCAATCTTTTTTCGGAGCTCAAGTCCGCAACGCGGACACCCTGCGACGCGGTGAGACCGAGGTAGCGGGCAAGCTGGTCCGCCTGCTCGGCGGAAAATGACGCGACGTGCTGCAACACGCCGATGGTGCTGTCCGCGACGGGACGTTCGGCCTGCGCCCCGAGAGTTTGCGCCAGTTCGCGCAACCACGTCGCGACCGGGTCGTAGCCGGTGAAGCCGCGATGGACCGGTCCGCTCAGTACAATCCGGCAGCTTTTCCCTGCCGGCTCGGCACGAAGCGCCTCGTGGATCAGGCGCGATTTCCCAATTCCGGCCGGTCCTTGGATCTGCAACAACTGTGCGTTTCCCGCATCTTCATTCAGCCACCGGCTGATGACCGCCAGTTCCTCCTGGCGGCCGATGAATGGTGTCAGCCCGCGAGCAGCGCGGGCCTGCCAGCGATTGCTGAAGCGCAGCGACAATAGTTGCACACGCTCGACTTCCTCAGCGAAACCCTTGAGATTGACCGCCGGCAGTGGGCTGGTCTCGACGAAATCCTTCACCAGCGCGTTGGCATCGGCGCTCAGGCAGGCGCTGCCTGGCTCCGCGGTCTGCTCCAGGCGGGCGGCAATATGGACGGCCGGACCGAAGGCGTCATAGCCGACCGGCCGGTTCGCCTTGCGGCGATTCCCCCCGGCGGGCAGCAGGGCGACCTCGCCATGATGAATGCCGATACGGACGCGTGGAGCGCCCTCCGCCGCGGGCATCGCCGCGAGGATGTCCAGGGCGGCCAGGCAGGCCCGAACGGCATTGTCCTCCGCCGACCCGGGGACGCCAAAAATGGCCAGCACGCCGTCGCCGCGAGGACTGACTGTACCATGATATCGTTCGATTGCCGCCGTCATTGCTTGGACCAACGGATTGAGCAGGTCCGCGGCTTCCTCCGGCTCGAGGTGCTGAACCAGCGCGGTGGACCCCGAGATGTCGGCAAACATCAGGGTGACGAGGCGCTGCTCGCCTTCATTCCCCACCAGCTCCAGGTCTGCGGCGACATCGGCCACGATCCTACCCCGCCACTACCGCGATGAATCCAGGGCTTGAGATGCCCTTAGCCGGTCGGAATAATGGGATCAAACCACTGCATCACGACCCCGACCGCTTGCGGGAGGGGCGTGCGCGCGACTTCTTCCGGCTGTCATCACGGGTGATCACGACGGCGATTTCGGTGGCAGTGGTGGTGACATGGACAGTATCGTGCGTCCCAGATACGATCATCATATGCAACGGAATCGGATTCGGGCGCGCTGCCAGCGATGCGTGGAACGCCGCCGTCAGGATGTGCTGGTTGACCGGAGGTATCGTAAGCTCCCGCTTGTAGCGTGCGAGATCCCCGCCATGGATCGGTGCAAGTGCTCCGATGGCATCGGAGATGTCGAGGAAATCGCCGGTGGTGGCGAGATGGCCGAGACGAGCTAGGGTATGGGTGACGTTCCGCCGCGAAAATGCTTCGTTGATATGCGCGACCATGACAGGCCGCGTGCCGGGCTGATTGCCGATGAGATCGTCGCCCATGTTTTTCCCCGCAGTCATGGTTGTGCGCGGATTGCAAACCAACCCGGCATCGCACGGACATTTAACCGAAACGGCGCGCCCGGGTAAAGTGGCTTGCCAGAACGTCTGGCCGCCGGCGCACAACCGTATATCCTGCCCGAACGAAGTCAGACGACAGGAGGAAGCTCACAATGAGCGCGAGCAGCTCGCAATCGCATTATCTGCGCGTCCGTCAGGACTGGCTGGACCGGCGGAACGAGGCCATCCTGGAACCGGACCTGCCCATCGTCGATCCGCACCATCATCTGTGGGACCGCACTGACTGGCGCTATCTGCTGCCCGACCTGCTGGAGGATCTCAATAGCGGCCATAAGATCACCGCCACCGTGTTCGTGCAGTGCCGCGCGTTCCACCGCGCCGCCGGTCCGGACGAGATGAAACCGGTCGGCGAGACCGAATTCGTCAACGGGGTTGCGGCGATGAGTGCGTCCGGCGCCTATGGTGCCACGCGGATCTGCGCCGGGATTGTCGGTCACGCGAACCTGGCGCTTGGCGCGCGGGTGGAAGCCGTGCTCGATGCGCTGGTGCGTGCCGGCGGTGACCGGTTCCGCGGCATCCGCCACATAACAGCATGGGATTCCGATCCGGTCACGCTGAATCCAGGCAATCCCGCGCCGCCGGGTCTCATGGCTGATGCATCCTTCCGCGCGGGCTTCGCGAAGCTTGCGGCGATGGACCTGACCTTCGACGCCTGGCTGTATCATCCGCAGATTCCCGAACTCACCGCTCTGGCGCGCGCCTTTCCTGCCGCGCGAATCGTGCTCGACCACGTCGGCGGGCCACTGGCGATCGGTTCCCACGCCGGCCGGCGCGACGAGATCTTTGCCGGATGGCGGACGACGATTCGCGAGCTGGCACGCTGCGAGAATGTGCACGTGAAGCTTGGCGGTCTGGGCATGCGGATCAACGGGTTCGGGTTCGAATCGCAGGCGGAGCCACCTCCGTCGGAGCAGCTTGCGACCGCGTGGAAGCCTTACATCGAAACCTGCATCGACGCGTTCGGTCCGCGGCGCTGCATGTTCGAAAGCAATTTTCCGGTCGATAAGGGATCGTACAGCTACGCGGTCGGCTGGAACGCGTTCAAGCGGCTCGCTGCCACGGCATCGGCGGCCGAGAAGGCAGAGCTGTTCAGCGGGGCGGCGACGCGATTCTATCGATTGTAGCTACCTGCCGAGCCGGCCATTCGATCTCACCGGCGGCGTCGCACTGCTGTCGATTTTCGGCGGCGTCGCCGGTGATCTGAATTAGCGGCGCACTGCCTTTCGGGATCGTTTCGGCATCGATGGCGGGCATCCCTTCCGATGCGATCGGTCACGACATCGTGAGATTCAAACCGCGAGAAGATAGTGACATCGCCGCTCGATCACCTATTTGACCCGAACCGTCTGGCGTGGCTTGCTCCCCCGTCACGTTCGCGCGGCGATCCGTCGAAAGGGGGGCATCAAGCGTTCGGTCGATGATCCTTACCCTAAGGGACGGGAGCTGACTCGATGAACGAGGCCACAGCATCGGTTGCCGACTGTACGGCGACATCTGTAACCCGTTATCGCGACGTGCGGCATCATACGGAACGGCTCGCCGCCGCGCTTTCTCCGGAAGATCAGTGTGTCCAGTCGATGCCGGATGCGAGCCCTGCCAAGTGGCATCGCGCCCACATCACCTGGTTCTTCGAGGAGTTCGTGCTGGCATCGTTCCAGCCCGGCTATCGTGTCTTTGATTCCGACTTCCGTTTCCTGTTCAACTCCTATTACGAGGCGGTTGGTCCGCGGCACCCGCGTCCGATGCGCGGGCTGCTGACCCGGCCGCCATCCGCACGCGTGACCGAGTACCGCGCGCATGTCGATGCGGCAATGGAGCGGCTGCTCGAAGCGCTGCCCGAGACGGCCGCACCCTTGATCGAGCTCGGCCTGAAGCACGAGCAGCAGCATCAGGAATTGCTGCTGACCGACATGCTGCACGCGTTCGCGCAGAGCCCACTGGCGCCCGCCGTGCTGCCGGGGTGGCGTGAGCCGGCCGGCGCGCGGGGCCCCACGCAGTTCGTCGGGTTCGACGGCGGAATGGCTCGCCTGGGGCATGCGGGGCAGGGATTCTGCTTCGACAACGAGACGCCCGTCCATGCCACGTTCCTGCAACCATTCTCCCTGGCCACACGACTGGTGCGCAATCGAGACTTCCTGGCGTTCATCGCCGATGGTGGTTATCGCATCGCGACGTTGTGGATGTCGGACGGCTGGGCGCGCGTGCAGGCCGACGGCTGGGGTGCGCCGTTGCACTGGCACAATATTGATGGCGCCTGGTGGCAGATAGGATTGGGCGGACTGGTTCCGCTGGAAATGGACGCACCCGTGCGGCATATCTCGTGGTACGAGGCGGATGCGTTCGCGCGCTGGGCTGGCGCGCGATTGCCCACCGAAGCGGAGTGGGAAGTCGCTTCCGACCACCCGCAGATCGAAGAACTGACCAGTCATGTCTGGCAGTGGACCAACAGCGCCTATCTTTCGTATCCGGGGTACCGTCCGGCCGAAGGCGCGGTGGGTGAATACAACGGGAAGTTCATGATCGGTCAGATGGTGCTGCGCGGCGGGTCGCTGGCGACGCCCCCCGGACACACACGTCCTACCTATCGCAACTTCTTCCATCCCGAGAAGCGGTGGCAGTTCTCCGGGTTGCGGCTCGCGCGCGACCTCTGAAAGGATAATCGATGCCGAACGATAGTCCGGTCCGCACTGCGGACGCGACGCTTGCCGGGATTGCGCTTGCCGGGTTGTCGCAGCAGCCGAAGACGCTGCCGCCGAAGCTGTTTTACGACGAAGCCGGCTGCCAGTTGTTCTACCAGATCACCAAATTGCCAGAGTATTACCTGACCAGAACGGAACTGGCCCTGCTGCGGCGTGTCGGGTCGGAGGTCACCGCGGCAGCCGAGCCGCCGGCCGTTCTGGTGGAATATGGGGCAAGTGACGAAACCAAGGCCGAAATACTGTTGAGTCAGACAGACGCGCTGCGCCAGCCAAGATTTTCTGCATATGTACCTATCGACATCGCGGCCGAGGCGCTGTCACGGATGCGCCAGCGGATGCGGCATCGGACGCAACTGTCGATCTTTCCCGTTGCTGCCGATTTCATGGATCCGGTCGTCCTGCCCGCGGCCGCGAATGGCATGCGTCGGCTCGGGTTCTTTCCAGGCTCGACCATCGGCAATCTGGAGCCGCCGGCGGCGCGGCGGTTCCTGACCCGGGCACGCGCCACACTCGGCCAGAACGCTCTGATGCTGGTGGGTGTCGATTTGCGGAAGGATCCGTCGATCCTGATCCCAGCATATGACGACGCGGCAGGTGTTACCGCCAGGTTCAACCTCAACCTGCTGGCACGGCTGAACATCGAGGCAGGGGCGGATTTCGAGCTGAACTGCTTCGCACATCGTATCATCTGGAACGATGCCGAAAGTCGGATCGAGATGCACCTGGAAAGCCTGCGCGAGCAGGCTGTTCACATCGACGGGCAGACGGTGTGGTTCCGGCGCGGCGAGACGATCCATACAGAAAACAGCTATAAGCACACGATCGACGGATTTGCGACGTTGGCCGAGGCCGCCGGGTGGCGGCAGCGTGACGTGTGGACCGATCCCGCGCGTCTGTTCGCGATGCATCTTCTGAGCGTGGCGTGACCTACGGATGCCAAGCCCCGTTTACGACCTGTTCGGCCTGGCGATTGCGCACCGGAAACAAATCGTCTGCGACGGATTTACCCGCGAGCTGTGTCCCGTCATTCTTGGCCACTCGCGCGGCCACGAGAAGGCGCTGACCTATCAGTTCGGCGGCGACAGCAAGTCGGGCCTGCCGCGGGATGGCGAGTGGCGCTGCCTCTGGCTCTCCAAAGTGAGCGATGCCCGGTTACGCGATGGTCGCTGGCACGCCGGAGCCAGCCATACCCAGCCGCAAGGCTGCGTTGAAGACGTCGATCTCGATATCAATCCGGCGAGTCCGTACCACCCGAAACGCCCCGTCTGATCCTCAGCGCCAGTACTGCCACAAAGACTTGCCGCTGCCTGGCAGCTCGTACAAACGGCCGCTGACGCGCACGCTCAGCACCGCGTCCGGCGACAGACCGAGCGCGTGAAGACTCTCGGCGAAAGCATATGAGCCGTGGCCGATTCCGGCCTGCCGGAGGTCGATCCGAAACCTGTTAGCCTTGAACGACAGGTGGGGGATCCCGTCGATCAGCAGGTCGAGGTGAACCGGATCCGGCTCGTCGAGCTCGCGGCACCATCCAACCAGGCACCCGTCGAAGATGCCATCGACATTCCCCTCATAGCGGCGGCGCGCGACGTCTGCGTATGACATGTTATTGGGCAGAATCATCCGATTCAGACGTTGCCGCTGGGCCTCATCAACCGGAACACCGCAGAATTGCGCCAGTGCCGTCACGAACTGATCGTGCAGTGACACCGCCTTTTCGTAGCTGACCAGCAGTGCGGGGCAGTCGGTCGCACGCAGGAATGCTATCAAATCGGACATGCCACTGCTGGCCTCGAAAAAGGCTTCCAGCGGATCGGTCAGCTCGGCGATCGCATGCCGTTGGGCAACCGCGACGAGGTCGCGGAACACGATAATCAGATGCGGATTGCGGAACGCGCGTAGCTCGTGCGGCTCCAGGTAGCCGTGCAGCGAAGGTATCTTGAAGCCCCAGATGCTAGCGAGGTTGTTGCGTTCCGCGATAGCGGCCGGCAGGCTGTCCGTCTCACTGAACCGGAACAGATGCAGAAATTCGCGATCCTCGAACGTGGCCTGATAGGCTTTATCGCGTGACAAAATGCCAAGCTCGCCCAGCATGGCTGCCACCATGCTGGTGCCCGACCGGCCGAGGCCGGTGACGATGATGGTCCGTTCGCGCGGCTGTTCGGCAGCGTGATTGTAGCCCCTCCAAATCAGGCCCTTGTTGAGCAGGTCTGTGGGGTTCATCGGTGTTTCGATAGCCAGCCGGGTTCGCGTGCCCTGCCCGCCGGGGGATTCGAACCCCCACGCCGTACGGCTGCGGATTTTAAGTCCGCTGCGTCTGCCATTCCGCCAGGCGGGCCCACGGTCACGCTACAATCACGCTGCGACAAGCCCGCGGGCGATGTCCAGCGCACGCCGCAACAGCGTCTCACTTGCCTCGGGCGTGCGGAACGCGCTGTGCCCCGAGAGCGTCACGTTTTCCAGCGCGGTCAGGTCATGTCCCTGGGGCAATGGCTCCGTCGTGAACACGTCCAGCGCCGCGTGACCGATCCGCCCGCTCCGCAACGCGGTCACCAGCGCCGCCTCGTCCACCAGTGCCCCGCGCGCCGTGTTCACCAGGATCACACCCGGCCGCAATTTCGCCAACCGCTCGGCCGACAGAAACCCGCGCGTCTCATCTGTCAGCAGCAGATGCACCGACAGCACGTGGCTTTCAGCGAGCAATGTATCCAGATCGACGAATGTCACCCCGGCCACGGATTTCGGCGTGCGGTTCCACGCCAGCACCCGCATTCCGCCGCCGCCGGCAATCCGCGCCACCTCGGCGGCGATCCCGCCGAACCCCAGCAGCCCGATCGTCTTGCCGGTGAGCTGTGGTCCCTCCATCCGTGTCCAGACGCCTGAGCGTACATCGCGGTCCATCCGCGCCAGACCGCGTGCGCCGGCCCACATCAGCGCAATGGCATGCTCGGCAACCGCGATGTCGCCATAGCCCTTGATGATGTGCACGGTGACGCCGATTTCGGCCAGTTCCTCCGGGTGCATGTAGCTGCGCGCCCCGGTGCCCAGAAAAATGATGTGCTTCAGGCCGGCGCAACGCCTGATGGCGTCGGTGGGCATCTGGCTGTGGTCATCCAGCAGGAAATCGTAGCCGGCGCACAGGCCGGGCAGCTCGTCGGGCCGCACCTCGGCCTGCTCGCGCACATCCACAGGTGGATCGTCGGGCCGCACCACACGACGGAACACGTCCGCCAGGTCGTCCACCGCGTCCAGGAACAGCCCCTTCATTTCCCATCTCCGAAACAAGCCACGTCACTGTGCGAAACCAGTGCCGCGAGCGCAACCTTCGCTTTCCCGACACCTGCCGATCCCATTACACCTGCGGTAGATGGCCCGTGTCCCGCTGACTGCGCCCGCTGATCACTCGGCCCGAGGCCGCATTGCGGCGCCGGCGCTGGCTGCTGCTTTGCCACGCCGGTCGCGCTTTCGCCTGCTGCGGCTTGCCCTGATTGCCGCCATCTGGGGGGTGCTGGCGCTGGCGGTTCTGCTGCTTTGGTTCGCCCGCGACCTGCCGCGGCCCGATTCCGCGCTCGACGCTGCTCGCCGGCCGAGCCTGACGCTGCAGGATGCGCCAGGGCGGATTTTTGCCACCTTCGGGGACGTGGTGGGGGAATCACTGCGCCTTTCCGACCTGCCGCCCTATGTTCCGGAAGCCGCGGTCGCGATCGAGGACCACCGGTTCTGGCATGAGCCGGGCGTCGATCCCGTCGGGATTGCCCGGGCGGTGCTGACCAATCTCACGCATGGCCGCATCGTGCAGGGCGGTTCGACCATCACGCAGCAGGTCGCCAAGAACCTGTTCCTCACCAACGCCCGCACGTTCCGGCGCAAGGTGCAGGAACTGTTGCTGACCTTCTGGCTGGAAGCGCATTTCAGCAAGCGGCAGATCCTGGAGATCTGGCTCAACCGCGTTTATTTCGGCGCTGGAGCCTGGGGCATCGATGCCGCCGCACGCATCTATTTCGGCGTGTCGGCCCGCCACCTCACGTTATGGCAGACCGCCGTCATTGCCGGGCTGCCGCGGGCGCCCTCGCGCTTCAATCCGCGCGTCGACCCTGAAGCGGCCGCGGCACGTGCGCGCCAGGTGCTCGCCGCCATGGTTGCCAATGGCGACATCACCACGACACAGGCTCAGCAGGCTGCCGCCGGCATGAGATTCGCCGGCAACGGCCTCACTGAAGGCGGATGGTTCGCGGACTGGGCGGCCGGTCAAGCCGAGCAGATGCTGCCGCCCGACGAGGACGCGACCCTGCGCACCACGCTCGATCCGCGTCTGCAAGCGGTGGCCGAGAAGCGGCTGACCGCACTGCTGGCTGGCCCGGGGGCAGCACATAACGCAAGCGAGGGCGCGGTGGTGGTGCTGGATGCGGCGAGCGGTGCCGTGCGGGCCATGGTCGGTGGGCGCGACTATCGCGACGGCTCCTATAATCGCGCGACTTTGGCACGACGGCAGCCGGGGTCGGCCTTCAAGCCGTTCGTGTGGCTCGCCGCGCTGGAAACCGGCATTCGTCCGGACGACACGGTGCTCGATGCGCCCATCCGGCTCGGCAACTGGAGCCCGCACGATTTCGAACGGCGCTACCTGGGCGAGATCACGGTAGAAGAGGCGCTCGCGCAATCCATCAACACAGCCGCGGTGCGCCTGTTGTTGCGTGCGGGCGGGCCGCGCGCCGTGATGCGGCAGGCCGAGTTGTGCGGGATCACTGACCGGTTGCCCGACAATGCCTCATTGGCGCTGGGAACCGGGGAGGTTGGGCTGCTGGAGCTGGCAACGGCGTATGCACCGTTTTTCAATGGCGGCCGGCGGGTGACACCGTTCGGGGTTGCCTCGGTCACCGCGCAGGGGCGCACTGTCGCCGCCCCGATCACGCCGCCGGAGCAGGTGGTCGATCCCGACCTGGCGGCGATGATGGCGCGCATGCTGGCCGCGGTGGTGTCGCGCGGAACGGGGCGCGACGCGGCAGTGCCGGGGCGCACCGTGGCCGGCAAGACGGGCACGACGCAGGATTCGCGTGATGCGTGGTTCGTTGGCTGGACGGACGGGGAAATTATCGGTGTGTGGCTGGGCAACGACGACGGCGTGCCGATGAAGGACGTGCTGGGCGGCAGTTTGCCGGCAAAGCTGTTCCACGACATCGCGGTGTCCGTGCGATAATGGCCCGGCGCGGCGGCCGGCTTGCCCCCACCATGCGGGCTGGCTTTACCGGTTCAGCCACCCGGGGCCGCTGATCCAACTGCTGCCGCGTACGTAGAAACGCAGAAGAAGGTGCGCATCGCGGGTGATCCCGATGCGGGTGCTTTGACCGAGATCACCGGGCGGGGTGCCGTCGTCGGCCAGGAACAGCGGGCCGCCGGCGCTCAGATCGGCCGCGTCCAATCCGCGTCCGACACCCAGCGCGGCGGCCAATCGTCCGGGGCCACGAGCCAGGTCACGCAAAGCTGCACCCGGTCGCCGGCGTTGCATGATGTCGATGCCTTGCAGTGGTTGCATGGCCCGCAGCAACACGCCGGCGCCGGTTCCCACCGGGCCAGCGGAGACGTTCAGCATCAGCGCCGTGCCGTAGGCGATATAAACATACGCATGCCCGTGCGGCAGGAAGAGCGCGGCATTGCGCGGCGTGCGCCCGCGGAAGGCGTGGCAGGCGGCATCGTCTGGCAGATATGCCTCGGTCTCCACGATGCGGCCGGCGGTACGGCCTTCCGGTGTGTCATGCACCACCAGCCGGCCGATCAGGAATCGGGCGAGCGCCGTGGGGTCTTCCGGCAATTCCGTGCGGGAGAGGCGGTGCAGGGGCGGCATTACATTCCCACATTCCCGCCGGCCGCACGAAGGAGCCAGGGGGAATGATCGGGGTTGATTGGGGTACCAGCAGTTTTCGCGCTTTCCGGCTGACGCGGGAGGGGGCGATACGGGATCGGAAAACGGGTCCGCGCGGGATCATGGCGGTGCCGGACGGGCGGTTCGCCGATACATTGCGTGAGGAAATCGGCCCATGGCTCGCCGCCGGCGAACGCCACGTGCTGCTGTCGGGGATGGTGGGCAGTCGGCAGGGCTGGGTGGAGGCACCCTACCTCCCCTGTCCGGCCGGGCCTGCCGAAATCGCCGCTACGCTGGTGGATGTGCCGTTCGACTGGGGCCAGGTGAAGATAGTGCCGGGCCTTTCAGCCGACGACGGCGCCGGGGTTCCCGAACTGATGCGCGGCGAGGAAACCCAGCTTGCCGGCGCGCTGGCGATGATGGGCCCGGATGGCTGGGCGTGTCTGCCGGGTACTCATTGCAAATGGGCACGGGTGGAGAATCGGCGAATTACCACATTCCTGACCCACCTTACCGGGGAGGCCTTCGCCGCCCTGCGCGGGCATACGATTCTCGCCCGCATGATGCGGGATGGCGATACGGAGCCAGCGGCTTTCGATGTCGGCGTCGCACGGTCCGGACAGCCAGGGGGAATTCTGCACCACCTGTTCGGGGTTCGGTCGCTGGGGCTTACCGGCCGGCTGGCGGATTCCGCTGCGGCCTCGTACCTGTCGGGACTGCTGATCGGGCATGAGGCACGATCGGCATTGGCCGGAGTTCCGGAGCGCACCTTGGTACACGTGATCGGCGCCCCGGAGCTTACCGCGCTTTATGCACGGGCGATCGAGGCCTGCGGCGGCATGGCGGAGCGCCTGAACGGCGAGGCGGCGGCTCGCGGGTTGGCTCTGCTGGGGGAGCACGCGGCATGGAACTGAGCGACTGGCTGGAGCGGTGCCCGCTGGTCGCGATCCTGCGCGGCGTGCAGCCGGAGGAGGTGGAGGCGATCGCGGCGGCGCTGGAGCAGGCGGGAGTCGCGATCGTCGAGGTGCCGCTGAACTCCCCGCGGCCGATGGAAAGCATTGCGCGGCTGGCACGCTCGTTCGAACAGCGGCTGCTGGTCGGCGCAGGCACGGTAATGAACGAAGCCCAGGTGACGGAGATTGCCCGGTCCGGCGGCCGGCTGATCGTGACGCCACACGCCGCCATTGATGTGGTGCGTGCGGCGAAGAAGCGCAGCCTGCTGACCGTGCCCGGTTGCTTCACGCCGACCGAGGCGTTCGCTCTGCTGGCGGCCGGCGCGGACGCGGTCAAGCTGTTTCCGGCGGAAGCAGCAAGTCCGGCGGTATTGCGGGCCATGCGCGCAGTGCTGCCGGCCGGCACGATGGTGTTGCCGGTGGGCGGGATCGATGCGGACAACATGGCCGGCTGGCGCGCAGCGGGAGCCGCCGGCTTCGGGATCGGGTCATCGATCTATCGGCCGGGCGACACGGCCGCGATCGTTGCCGACAAGGCGGGTCGGCTGGTGGCGGCGTGGCGTGAGATCGGCAACTCCGTTCAATGAGGCGGGTCGAAGGAATTCCGACCTCCCCGTGTGACACCATGCGCGCGGGGTTCGAGGACCGCGCCCATTTCCAGCGCAATGAAATGTTCACTGACCCGTTCTGGCGGCCGTGCGCACCGTGTGACCCCGAGTGGTTTGCTTGTTAGCAACCTTCCAGGTACGCTTTTTCGGCGCTGCCCGGACAAGGCCGTGCGTTCTCCGGCGCTGGCGCCGGAATACCGGCGAGCCGCTGCAAGCGGACGCATTCTGGAGGTTTTGTATGACGAGGAAACGGATGATAACACGCCGCGGAGCACTGAAGCTGGGGGCTGCAGCGTCGGCGCTGCCGCTGGTTCATGTCCGCACCGCCAGTGCCGCGGGAACAGTATCAGTCGCATTCTGGGACCATTGGGTGCCAGCCGGCAACGATGTGATGCGCAAGCAATGCGAGGCCTTTGGCAAGCAGAACAACGTGGAGGTACAGGCCGACTTCGTCACCTCGATGGGGTCCAAGAACATCATGACCATCGCCGCCGAGGCGCAAGCCAAGGCAGGTCACGATATCCAGCAGTTACCCGGGTGGGAGACACAGAACCACGCCGACCTTCTGGAGCCGATGGATGATGTGATGAAGCGGCTGACCGACAAGTATGGTCCGGTCAACGGCGCGAGCGAGTATCTGTTCAAGTCCAAGGGTCATTGGGTCGCCGTGCCGACCAGCTCCGGCACGCAGAACAAGGGCCCGTGCGGCCGCATTTCGGTGCTGAAGCAGGCTGCCGGGATCGACATCGTGAAGATGTATCCGGCGCAGGATGTGGCGACGCCTGAGGCCGATAATTGGACCTATGACACCATGCTGAAGGCGGCCGAGGCTTGCCAGAAGGTGAAGATGCCGTTCGGCATCGGCATCGGCACCACGCCGGATTCGGTGGATACGGCCGGGTCGATGTTTGCCGCCTTCGGGGCGGAAATGATGAATGCGAACGGCGATGTCACGATCGATTCGGACAATATGCGGCAGGTTCTGGAATACGCGCAGCAGCTTGTGAAATTCCTCCCTGCCGATGCGGTCAGCTACGATGACGCATCCAATAACCGGGCGCTGATCTCTGGCCAGAGCGCGCTGATCTGGAACCCGCCCTCCGCCTGGGCGGTCGCGAAACGCGATGCGCCGCAAGTGGCGGCGGATTGCTGGACGTTCCCGGCGCCCAAGGGGCCGAAGGGCCGCTTCCTGCCGCTGGGTGCCTTCTCGTTCGGCATATGGCAGTTCAGCAAGAACAAGGCCGCGGCGAAAGAGCTGATCGAGTACCTGTCGCAGCGCGAGCAGGTCGAGGAACGGGACAATGTGGTGATCGGCTACGACGTTCCCCCATTCGTCAGCATGACGAATTTCCCGATCTGGTCAGATGTGGAGCCGCCGAAAGGGACCGTTTACAATTATCCGATCCGCAAGAGCAGCGGTCAGGAATCGCACATGGCCGTGTCGCCGGCCCCGCCGGATATCGCGGTACAGATCTATAACCGCGGCACGATGCCCACCATGCTCGCTAAGTTGCGAAGCGGTCAGTCGATTAAGCAGGTGATGGACTGGGCGCAGCAGGAGGTGGAAGGCTTCGCGCGCTGAGGTTTACGAACGAAAGATTGGTCCGGCGTGGCCTGCGGCCAGCCGGGCCAACCTCTATCGATGCGCGGGTTGCCCGGATGGGGGAGTGCGCCTTGGGATGGCATTGCACTCGATAGGGCAAGCCTGTAGTTTCGCCCAAGCGGCAAGAGCAACAAGACGGGAATCAGGGCTGTTGGCACTGCCATCAAGACGCGGTGGTATGACATGCCGACAGACCGGCGGTCAAATGGGAGCGGTTCGGCGGCCTAATCCGGCCGGATCGGGAGGTACGCACATGAAAGCGGCGACGCGACGTTCGCGGCACCCAGCATCTGGAATAGCACGCGGTGAGCCGCGGTCCTGCAATCCCAGTGTGCTGTTTGTTGCTGCCTGGCCTTCACCGGCAAGCAAAGCGTACCGGATTATCCCGAATTCACCCGCCGGGGGCGGTGGCGCGCCAGCCCGTGCATGTCGTCCGGCCGGGGCCGACATTTCAGGGAGGCTATGATGGCAGACGGGACCAGCATTCCGATCGGCGCAATTTCTTCGGCACGCGCGAATGCGAATCGGTCCGGCAGCCTGAGGCGGTTCACTCAGCGGCGGAGCACGATCGCCTTTTTATTGTGCCTGCCGCTGATCTTACTGGTGATATGCCTGGTGGTGTACCCGGCCTGCTACGCCATTTATCTGAGTCTATTGAACAAGAAGATGACCAAGTTCGTCGGGCTTGGTGATTTTGCCTTCCTGCTGCAACGACCGACATTCCGGCTGGTGATTTTCCAAAGCTGCCTGTTCGCGATCACGTCGGTGGTGTTCAAGGCGCTGATCGGTTTCATCGGCGCGCATCTGATGCATAATATCTCTGGCAAGCATCAGCGTATCTGGCGCGGGCTGCTGCTGGTACCCTGGGTGATCCCGCTGGCGCTGTCTACATTGACGTGGTGGTGGATGTTCGACCCGTCCTATTCGGCGTTCAACTGGGTGCTGAACGAATTGGGGCTCAAATCGGTGCCGTGGCTCGGGGTTGGCTGGATCGCGCGGTTCTGCACTATCACCGTAAATGTCTGGTACGGCACCCCGTTCTTCATGATCATGTACTTGGCGGCGCTCAAATCGGTGCCGGAGCAGCTTTATGAAGCGGCCGCGATCGACGGCGCAAGCGCCATGCAGAAGCTGTTTTTCGTAACGCTGCCGATGATGCGCAATATCATTGCGATTACCGTGCTGTTCAGCCTTATCGTCACGTTCGCCGACTTCGATATCGTGCGTATTCTCACTAACGGCGGGCCGGAGGACATGACTCACGTGTTCGCAACTTACGCTTTCCAGGTCGGCATTCAGTCGGGCGACATTCCGCTTGGGGCGGCGGTCAGCTTGTTCATGCTGCCCATTCTGGCGGTCGCGGCATTTTTCGTGCTGCGCGGTGTGACCCGCCGCAGCCAGGAGATCGGAGCATGAGCGCCACCACAGCCGGCGATGTCAGACCGCACCGGGCGCCGCGTGGTGGGCTGCACGCACAACGTCGCTGGGCGTTGTGGGGCAGCTACGCGGCGCTGACGGTGTTTGTCATCGTGTTCCTGGTGCCGCCGTTTTATACCATCATGACCAGCCTGAAGACCTCTGCGGAGATTTCGGCACAGAAGGGTACTCCGTGGATCGTGCATCATCCCTGGCTCGGTAATTTCTGGTACCTGATCACTTACCATAACTTTCAGCTCTATTACCTGAACTCGGCCATCGTCACGGTGCTGGTGGTGGTGATCAGCATGGTGATCTCCGTGCTGGCCGCATTCAGCCTTGCCCGGATGGGGTTCTGGGGCAGCAAGACCCTGGCCACGGGCGTGTTCCTGACCTACCTGGTGCCGGCTTCGCTGCTGTTCATCCCGCTGTTCCAGATCGTGGGCTGGATCGGACTGATCAACAGCGTGTGGTGCCTGGTGCTGATCTATCCGACCCTGGCGGTGCCGTTCTGCACCTGGATCATGATCGGCTATTTCAGCTCCGTCCCGAGGGAATTGGATGAGGCCGCACTGATCGATGGCGCGGGCTACCTGCAAATGCTGTGGCGCATCTTCATCCCAGTGGCCATGCCTGGCATCATTGCCGCTACGATATTCGCATTCACCGTCAGTTGGGGCAACTTCATCTATCCGCTGGCGTATCTTTACACGTCGAACCAGATGGTGCTGACGGTCGGGATCATCAGCGACCTGATCCGCGGCGACGTGTTCGAGTGGGGGCGGATCATGGCGGCAAACGTGCTTGCCTCGTTGCCGCCGATCCTGATTTATGCATTTCTGATGGACTACTACATCGCCGGCCTGACCGCCGGTGCCACCAAGGGCTGAGGAAGCGCATCCATGGCTGAAGTTTCGTGCCGCAAGTTGGTGAAAAATTACGATGGTGGCGTGCAGGCGGTGAAGGGCATCGACCTGGAGATCGCCGACCAGGAGTTTGTGGTTCTTGTCGGACCATCCGGATGCGGCAAGACCACAACGCTGCGCATGATCGCCGGCCTGGAAGAGATCAGCGATGGTGAGATCTGGATCGGCGGCGACGTGGTCAATGATGTGCCGCCGCGCGACCGCGACATTGCAATGGTGTTCCAGAACTACGCCCTCTACCCGCACATGAGCGTATTCGACAACATGGCGTTTGGGCTGAAGCTGCGAAAATTCCCCCGCGAGGAAATCAAGCGCCGGGTAGATGAGGCAGCGCGCATCCTCGACATCCACCCGCTGTTGGAGCGCAAGCCGAAGGCTCTGTCTGGCGGGCAGCGGCAACGGGTGGCAATGGGTCGCGCGATCGTGCGGAACCCCAAGGTCTTCCTGTTCGACGAGCCGCTGTCCAACCTGGATGCGAAGCTTCGCGTGCAGATGCGGACCGAGATCAAGAAGGTCCATCAGACAGTACGCACGACCACCGTGTACGTCACGCACGATCAGGTGGAAGCGATGACGCTGGCTGACCGCGTGGTGGTCATGAACCAGGGAATCATCGAGCAGATCGGCACGCCCCAAGAGTTGTATCACAGCCCGGCAACCCGGTTTGTTGCCGGTTTCATCGGCAGTCCGGCGATGAATTTCTTGAACTGCCGCGTGGAGGATAATGGGGCAGGGCCGTCGGTACGCGTGAACAACCAGATCGTGCTGCCGATACCGCCGAGCCGGGCGCACCGATATAGCGCATATAAGGGCAAGGAGATGGTGCTGGGAATCCGGCCCGAGCACATGTTCGATTATCGGGACGCCGAACGCCCTGGCTATGCGCGCATCGATGCGCCAGTGGATGTGGTGGAACCGATGGGGATGGAGACGCTGGTCCATTTCTTCATCGACGGCACGCCGGTATGTGCCCGGTGCGATCCCGCTACCCCCGCTGCCCCCGGCGAGGTGCTGCCCCTGACCGCGGACATGAATAACATGCACCTGATGGAGGCAAGCACCGGGCAGGTGGTATAATCCGGCCTACCGACCCTGGTACCGTACCCGATCGATCGAATAGGGCGCGGTCACGGGGTCGGGGTGTGCTCCGAGCGTTGCCTTCTCCAAGTGCATGCAGTCGGTTTCGGTGCCGGGCGACCACCATGCCCTGTTGTTGTGGCTGACAGCACGCAGATCAGGCATCCGGCAACTATCGGATACGACAATCGCATCAGTGGCGAGCCGGAACTCCCGGAATGTAGTTTTTGCGCGGGAATTCCTCCCAGTATTCCGTCAGGCCTTTGCCGCCGAACTCCTTGTATGGCCGCGCGCGCAGGTGTTCGACGTCGATGTCGATGCCAAGACCCGGCACGTCCGGCAGCTCGGCCCAGCCATTCTCGACCTTGATCTGGCGCGTGGCGATAGCGCCGCACGCTTCGCGAAAGTTCACGAAATACTCGGCGATGCGGAAGTTGGGGATGACGGCACAGACATGGACGGTTGCGGCGAACCCGCCCAGGACGCTGTTGTAGTTATGGGGCGCCATCACCACTGCCTGTGGCTGTGCCATCGCGGCGATGTCCAGCAGGGCGGTGATGCCGCCGATCGCACAGATGTCGGGGTTGAGAATATCGGCAACCCGCCGTTCCAGTGCGTGAAAGAATGATTCCTTCGAGTACATTGCTTCGCCGGTCACGATGGGAATGGGTACGGCGCGGCGGACTTCAGCCAGCAGCTCGATATTGTCGGACAGGCAGGGTTCTTCGTACCATGTGATACCAAGTTCCACCAGCCGTCGTCCGATGCGGATTGCGTGCGAGGGCGCGAAGCGGCGATGCGCCTCGATCAGCAACTCGAACTCGGGGCCGACGGCGTCGCGCATGCGACGGACGAAATCAATCGCGTAGTCTTCGTCCTTCGGGTCTATGAACGAGCGCCAGGGGCCGGGAAACGGATCGAACTTGGCGGCAGTAAAACCCTCCTGCTTCAGCGCCAGCGCGCGATCGATGTTCTCTTCGATCGAAGCACCATGCGACCATCCGTTGGCATAGACGCGGACAGCCTCGCGTGAGCGTCCGCCGATCAGGTTATAGACCGGCATGCCGGCGCGCTTGCCGAGAATGTCCCACAGCGCGATCTCGATCGCGCTCCAGGCCGACAGCAGCTCCATCGAATTGCGGCGGATGGCGAAATCGTCGAACAGGACCTGGCCGGTATGGCGGATGCTGAACGAGCTGCGGCCGATCACGTATGGCGCCATGCAGCGCAGGCACTCCTGGATTACTTTCTCCTTTCCCCGGGTAACGTACGATTCGCCCCAGCCATAAATGCCGTCATCCGTCTCCACGCGGCAGAGCAAGAGATTTTTTCCGCTTCCGGGGTGGAACAGAAACGGTTCGATGCGCGCGATCTTCATTGCGGGACATTCCTTCCCAGGAGCAGACGACAGAGCCGAAACACGGTACGCGGTTCGATCTGGCGAATGCAGGCGATGTCGCGAACGCAGTCAGCGGCACGATTTATGTAGCAGGGGCTGCACGACATTTGCCGGGCAATCGCAAAGGATCGGGAACCCAGCGGCCCCCATTCCGTTGGGTCCACCGTTCCGGAATGTATGCCGACCGTGGGAATACCCACCGACGCCGCGATGTGCTTCGGACCGCTATCGTTGCCGACAAACAGGGTGCATCGCGAGAACAGCGCCGGCAGGCATTCGAGCGGGATCTCGTTCACCGCCGTGCGGACGGCGTCGGGCCGACATGTCGCCGCGACGATACGGTCGGCCGTTTCCACTTCATCCGGGCCGCCGATGAGCACGATGTTCACCGCGGCATCCTGCGTCAGCAAATCAATGAGCGCCACGAAATGCTCCGTGGGCCACTGCTTCATTTCGTTGCCGGCACCGGGGTGAACGCAGACGACAGGACGAGCGAATAGTTCGACCAGTTGATCCGGCAACGGCCATGTCTCATGCGCGGCGGCAATGACCGCCGGATCGAGCGAAAGCTGTTCGGGACCCGAACCGCTGGCCACGGCATCGACCAGATGCAGCAGATCGTGGGATACGTGAAAGCGCTTGGGATGAAGCCCGCGATCGCCCTCCCATTCCAGCGCCAGGTCGAGCCACGGGAACTGCCCCGCAAAGTCGAACCCGGCCAGGTATCTGGCGCCGGCAGCGCGCAGCAGCGGACGCGTTTCAGGATGCTTGCGCATGTCGATAGCAAGATCGAAATGATAGGGCGCCAGCCGGCGCCGCAGATCGTCAAGTTGCTCAGGAGCGATCGTCTTTTGCCCCAAAGCCGAGCGAGCATGGAAGAACTCGAATGGGATCATGGAGGTGATAGCCGGTTCGAGCGTTCCGAAACTGGTGGTGGCTGGGCTCGACAGGATGTGGATTTCGGCAGCCGGAAAGTGCGATTTCAACCGCCGGAGGGCTGGAAGCGCGGTCATGAAGTCGCCGATATGATCGACTTTCACGACCAGGATGCGGCCTATATCCGCTGCCGCGAACAGTCTCTTTCCCCCATGCACCACGCGTGCGGGTTCTTCATTCGGGCGCAGGTCGTCGTGCTGGGACGACAGGTTCGGATTATGGAACGGATCGCCGGCGGCGAAGTGCCTTCGCCAGCGGGCGGCAAACCGCTGGTGGTCGAACAGGTCGGGCAACTCACCGCGGCTTGCCTGCTCATGATGGATCAGCGTGGCATGCGGCGTGTAGACGATGCGCCGTCCTGCCTCGGTGGTACGCAAACAGAAATCGACGTCGTTGTTGACGATCGGGTGTGCCTCGTCAAAGCCGCCGAGCTGCACGAAATGAGAGCGCCGCATCAGCATGCAGGCGCCAGTTACAGCAGAAACCTCCCGCTGCATGCGGGCGAGCCCAAAATAGCCGGGGTCATTCTCATTGGCTAACCGGAACGCATGCCGGCCGACGCCCGGCCCGGCCAAGAACATTCCAGCGTGCTGGACCGTCCGGTCAGGATAGAGCAGTCGTGGCCCGACCACCCCGATCTCCGGCCGGACGGCATGTTCCAGCATCGCCTCCAGCCAGTCCCGTTGCTCGATCTCGATATCGTCGTTCAGGAACAGCAGGTAGTCGCCGGTGGCCAGGGTGGCGGCACGATTGTTGAAGCTTGACCAGTTGAACGGGCTGTCACAGGTCAGCACCGTATCGGCGTTACGGTGCAGCCATTCACGCCAATCAGATTGCTCGTCACCGATATTCTCGATGCATATGATCTCGATATTGCGATAACCGGTCTGCTGGCGTAAGCCGTTCAGACAGGTTTCGATATGCCCGCCCGACGCGCAGGTGGGGATGATGATAGACACCAGGCCGTGTGGAACGGCGGTGCGCCGCAGCCGCCAAGTCCCCGGAACCGGGCCAGCCGCGATCTCGGCTTCCATTCCCCGCCGCTGCGCGGCAGACATCAGCGCCTGCCGCTCGAGTGCAACGGATGCAGATGCGTCAGCCGCCCGCTCGCACAGCAGCCGGGGGACATGCGTAACGATGGATGCCTGTTCGGCACAACGCAGGATCAGATCATACTCGCCGCCTGCCAATAATGCGCCGGGCATGACACCGGTTTTCGCGATCGTCGACGGTGTAGCAAACCAGGGACGCCCGATATAGTTGGTGCCCAGCAGCAGATCGGGCGAGAAATCCGGCTTGAAGAATGGCTCCCGCTCGTTGGTAACGGGGCTGATCCGGCTTTCGTCGGCATAAACAAGGTCGGTCCCGGGTGACAGGGCGCACGCCACAGCGATCTCCGCGAGCGCATCCCGGCCGAGTTCATCACCGATTCCAAGGCAGCCGATCAGCGCGGGCAAGGAGATGATCGTCGGCCACGCCAAGTCGCCGTATAGCAGGTCGGTGCGGCGGATCAGATCGATCGGGAATTCGGCGAGCACGCCCCCCATCTCCACCGCCGCCCCTGCGTCCGGAGTGACGATCAAAAGCCGCCAATCCGCCGCTACCTGATCGACAAGTGAGTTCAAAGTGCGGCTCAAGGCCGGACGATCGGGACGCTCCGTCGCCAGGAGCACAATCTGGAATACCGGCCGGGCGCCGAACCGCTGCAATGTGCCGGAATAGAACTCCACCTCGCTTCTGGTGATACGCCGTCGGATTGCCGTTGCGTCCGCTGCGTCGTCGGTTCGTCCCGTCTCGAAACGAAACTCGCGGCTGAGCATTTCCCCGGTGACGGCACGGACGCGCAGCTCGACCTGGTGGGTTCCATTGCGCAGCAGGCGGGGTGGGCAATGGAACGTAAATCCGCTGCGGACGGCATTGGGCCAATCGGGAAATGCATGGGCCACGTCCTGGCGGGCGAGGCCATAATGAACGCCCCCGAGCTGCTGGCCATCCAGAGCAATCTCGATGCCGGCGACGCCAGCCCGGCAGAGCGCCCAGCCGCTGATCGTCAGCCGGCCACCGACCGGTTCGCGCACCAACCCATCTGATATGATCGGACTATCGATCTCCAGGCGAAATTCTGTTTTTCGCAGGGGGTTCAGGATTACTGACTTGCCATCGGTCCGCGCCTTGGCCCGGCGTATCGCGACTTGAAGTTCACCTGTATCGCCGATGCCGTTGCGAGCGGTAATGCACAGCTTAGCGTCATCCGCAATATCGGGCACAGCTTGGTCCAGCCGAAACCCCGAATACCGCGCCATCGGAATCATGACGTACTCATCGCCAACATCGTGACGAGGCAAGCCGAACTCGGTTTCGCCGATCTGCTGGCCATCCAGGAAGATATCGACGCCGGAAATCCCGGTCGCGGAGATCGCCCAACCGATCACGGACAACTGGCCGTCAAAGGTAAGGAAAGCCTCGTCACAGAAAAGGTTGATTGCGCGTCTGCCTATTGGCTTCGGTGCCGACCAGTCCCCGATGCGTTCGAGAGGTACAGTAAGCTCCAACTGGTGGGCGCCGCCGGTTTCCGCCTCGATGCGCAGGATCGACGGTGGTTCTCCCGGCGGAAGTTGCAGCGATAATACAAAGCCCGACTCCGCCGCGTTGGGATATTCGGGCCGCCAACCGGCGACGTCCTGACGCGTCCGACCAAGTATTGCATTGCCGAGATCATGGACACCGTCGAACACCCGGATGGTGCGGAGCGTGTCGCGGGCGAGAGCCCAGCCGTCGATCCGAAGCTGCATGTCCGGCGTCAGCGTGGCGTGCTCGACGTGAAGGATCACTGGCGGAAGCGGATCATCGGCGGCGATGGCAGCGGCGCTCGGACCATCGAGCACCCGTGCCGTGGCGGCGTCCAGATCGGCAATCCTGAACGCCGCGCGCCCGGCGGTAATCCCGTGACCGCTGGCAACGATGTCAACGTTCCAGGCGTCACCGGCGCGAGAGGCCGGACGGGTCAGATCGCAGGAAAAACCATATCTGCCCTGATCGGGCGTGTGCGCGCCATGATGCCGCAGGCGGAATGCCACCGCACCTTCCTGAATTACCGCAATCTCCTTGATGCCGGCAGGCGCAAGCACGCGTCCCCGAAGCTGCAATTCCTGACGTTCGCCATGGCGCGAGAGATCCAGCAGGGTGGGTATTTCGATCGCCAGCGGCTGGTTCAAGGAAGATTCGATCGCGAACGGAAGCTTATGACCGGAGCTTCCCGCTCGGATGGCACGCCGGGTATGGCGGTTTAAACGAGACATTGTGTCACGCTATTCGCGTCGCGTGGCAGACGTCGGACCGCATTGATGCTCCCTTCGCTCGCGCCGGCTCTCGAGGGTATCCCCGGCTCGCACCTTATTCGAGCAGGCGGGAGAATTTGATCCCTCACCGGACAGAATACTCAGTGCCCGTTATACACGACGAAGGCAACAATTGCGTCATACATACGCTCTGATTCATCGGCGCGAAGTGGCCGCTTTGACAGGCCGTGACCACGGTCCGCAAAGTCGCCTCCCTCGATCAACCAGATGGGGAACACGCCGGATGGATAAGCTGCGCCCAATTGCGACCATCGGCTTCATCGGGCTCGGCGTCATGGGCGAGCCGATGTGCGGCCACCTGGCACGGCGTGGCGGCAAGCCGGTGCTGGCGTATGACAGGCGGCCTGAGCCGCTGGAGCATCTGACGCAGCTCGGGGTTAAGGCGGCGTCGCTTGAAGAGATTGCCCGATATTGTGAGCTTACCCTGCTGTCGCTGCCGGACGGACGAGCGGTACAGACGGTGATGGCCGGGCTGGAACCCGGATTGAGTGCGGGACAGTGCGTCGTCGACACCAGCACCTCGCCGGTACCGTTGACCCGGGAGATCGGGGCGCGGCTGGCTGAGCGGGGAATCGCGTTCGCGGATGCGCCGGTGGCGCGCACGCGCGAGGCGGCCGCGCGCGGAGAGCTGTCGATCATGGTCGGCGCAAGCGGACCGGTCTTCACACATATCCGCCCGGTGCTGGAGACGATGGGAACGGACGTGACGCATTGTGGTCCGGTGGGCTGTGGACAGGTGGTGAAAATTCTCAACAACATGCTGGTGTTCCAGAATACCGCGGCGCTGGCGGAAGCGATGGCTATCGGGCGGCGGAACGGGGTGTCGGCCGACCTGTTATTGCCCACCATCGCCAAGGGCTCCGGAGACAGTTTCGTGCTCCGCAGTCACGGGATGAAAGCGATGCTGGCGCAGGACTTTCCCGAGCGCGCGTTCTCGACCCGCTACGCGATGAAAGACCTGTCGTACGCACTGGAAATGGCGGAGGCATCGGGGGT
>DATDIC010000030.1:0-4455 GCA_036521275.1 Acetobacteraceae bacterium | reverse complement strand
TGGATGTTATATAGATGACGCGTCCCGTGGAGCAAGTCACGACGGCCGCCGACCGGTCTTGGGGGGCTGAACTCGAACTTGTCAGCCGTTCCCACCACGCGCTAAATCCCACCTCCAGGCAGATCCCCTGCAAAGAAGAGGGGCGCGCCGCCGGTCGCGTCACGGAACGGCCATACCAGACCGACCTCGCCACCCGGGAGCCAACCCACATGCCTGACGATTCGATCATCGAACCGCGCGCCAGCTACCGCGCCATGGCCGACGGCACCAAGCACGACTACGACATCGTCTTTGCTCACTTCAAAACCTTCGAGCGTGACCTCGCCAACCGTGTCCTGCAAACCCTCACCCAGCTCGAGCACAGCTACCCCGGAGAGCTGGTCAACCGCCTGGTCCACTCATTGCAGACCGCGACGCGCGCCCACCGCGACGGGCGCGACGAAGAATACGTCGTCGCAGCGCTCTTGCATGATCTCGGCGATCTGCTCTCCACCATGAACCATTCGGAATACGCCGCCTCGATCATCAAGCCCTATGTGCGCCCCAACACCTACTGGATGATCCGCCATCACGGCCTGTTCCAGGGCTATTTCTACTTCCATCATTTCGACCTGGACCGGAACGCGCGCGAAAAGCACCGCGGCCACCCCGCATTCCAGATGTGCCTGGATTTCTGCGACAAATACGACCAGGCATCATTCGATCCCGACTACGACACCATGCCGCTGGCCGCATTCGAGCCCATGGTCCATCGCCTGTTTGCCCGCGAACCCTGGGGCCCGCACGCCAAGCAAGACGGCGGCTACCGCGAACAATTCTAATACCCTTCAACCCCACCGCCGTTCCAGTCTCACGCCCGCCGAAGCCCAAATGCTCGCCCGCCCCCCCCCGTGAACCTCCGTGCCTCCGCGCCTCCGTGGTGAAACTAAACTCTCTTTTTCTTGCCACCCACACACTCAAGCCCCCAACCCGCTCGTCTCACCCGAAACCGCCCACCCGCCGCGCCGTCTCCGGATCCAAAAACCCCCGCACCGTCGCCTCCGTCTCCGCCTCCATCGCCGCACTCAACCCACCCGCAAGAATGCGACGCAAATCCCGCACCGGCCCATCCGGCAGCCCCGCAATACGCCGCGCCAACGCCAGCGATTCCTCCATCAGCAGCTCATCCGCAACCACCTTCCGCACCAGCCCCCACGCATGTGCCTGCGCCGCATCGAACCGCTCCCCCAGCAGGATCAGCTCTCGCGCCCGCTGCAGCCCGACCAGGCGAGGCAGCAGCTCCGTCACCCCGCCGGTGACGAACACCCCAAGTGCCAGCTCTGGAAAAAAGAACCGCGTCCCTTCCGCGGCAATCGCGAAATCGCAGTTGATCATCCACTCCAACCCGCCACCCACCGCCCAGCCGCGCACCGCCCCGACGATCGGCGTATCCCCCAGCACCATCGCCCGCGTCACATCCTGGATGCGTTCGATATAGGCGCGCGTCGATACCTCATCCTTCGACTGCGATGCGAACTCCTTCAGATCGTCGCCCGAGCAAAAAGCCCTCCCGGCCCCCGTCAACACGATCGCCCGCACCGCCGCATCCCGATCCGCCGCCTGCAATGCGCCGATCAGCCCGTCCAGCAACTCCGGAACGATCGCATTCAGCCGCTGCGGCCGGTTCAGCGTGATCACCCGCACGCCGTCCCCGGCATCCTCCGCCAGCACCACCGCGGTCATGCCTGATCCCTCCGACGCCGAACCACCCGGCGTGATTTGCCTTCGGTTCTCGGCAGCGAGCCGAACGGCAGCAGCGTCACCCGCGCGGTCACGCCAAGCTCGCGCTTGAATGCGGCAGCAACCTCATCCGCCAACCGCTCCGCATCCTCGGCCAATATCCCCTCAACCACCTCCGCCTCCATTGGCAGCACATCGTACGGGCCCGCACCATCCAGCACGATGCGATACTCGCCCGACAACCCACCAAACCGATGCACCACGCCAGCGGCCTGCACGGGGAACACGTTGATGCCGCGCACCACCACCATGTCGTCGCTGCGCCCGATCACACGAAAACGCGGCGCGGTTCGCCCGCATGCTGCTCGCCCGGTGCCGGTCAACAGGATGATGTCGCCCGTGCGAAACCGCACCAGCGGCTGGCACTCGCGGCTGATATGGGTCAACACCAACTCCCCGCACTCACCTTCCCGCCAGGGCAGCACCGCGCCGCTTTCAGGCGCAATCAACTCCGGATGCAGCACATCCAGCGCCATGAAATGCAGATCGTTATCCATCTCCGTCTGTCCGGCGAAATTGCAGAACACGTCCGACACGCCGTAATTGGCATTGCGCACCTTCATCCCCCAGCCCTGCTCCAATCGCCGGCGAAATTCCGGGTCGTCCAGCCCGGCCTCGCCGCCGAACAGCCCGAGCCGCAGCCCAAGATCGCGCGGCTTCACCCCAGGAAAATGCTCGGCCAACACCCGCTCCAGCACCGCCGGATAGGACGGCGTGCAGGAAATCGCCGTGACGCCGATCTCGCGGATGGTGCGCACCAGAAGCTGCGTGTCACCCACACCGAACGGCACCACCGTAGCGCCCGTCGCCTCCAGCGTCGTGTGATCGGTAAACCCGCCCATCCACAGCCGGTAATTCAGGCAATGCACCACCCGGTGCCCGGGCCCCAGCCCCGCCGCCGACTGCGCACGCGCGCCGACCACCGCCGTCTCATGCGCATCACGCGCCGACAACGCGAGGTTCATCGCCGTCCCGCTGGTGCCGGATGTGCGATGCACCCGCGCCACCGAATTCACCGGAGCGGCGAGGTAATCGCCGAACGGGGGGCACGCGCTCTGGCTCGCCCGCAACATCTCCTTGTCGGTGAACGGCAGCTCCGCCAGCGCCTCCAGCCGCAATGGAGGCGCCACGCCACCCCAGGCGCGACGATGCAGCGGCGACGCCCCCAGGACGTAGTCGCGCTGCTGCCGCTCCCAATGCTGCTGGCGATGCGCCGCCAACGCAGCAAGGTCGGCGAACTCGGCGCTCTCGATCAGCATCCCCCAACCAGCGGCCGATCCGGCGCGAGCAACAACCCCGCCCGCGCTATCCCGGTGCGTATTTCCCGGTCAGTTGCGGCGTCGGCGTGTCGAACCCCTGCTCCTGCCGGTCCAGCCGCGTCTCCCGCGACCAGGTCCGTTTCAGCTCGTCGCGCACACGGAACCGCAGCCGCCCCAGCCCCTCGGTCTCCAGCTCCACCGTATCGCCGTCCTGGAATGCCGACAGCCCGCGATGATTGGTCCCGGTGGCCAGTATGTCGCCCGGCTCCAGCGTGTGTATTGCGCTCGCCCATTCGATGCAGCGCGGAATTTTGTGCGCCATGTCCGACGTGTTGAAGTTCTGCTTCACCTCTCCGTTCACCGAAAGCCGCACCTGCAGCTTGTGCGGATCGGCGATCTCGTCGGCGGTGACCAGAAACGGCCCGATCGGCGCGAACGTATCGCGCGATTTCATCTGAAAGAACACATTGCCCGGCGGCGGCAATCCGCGCGCCGATCCGTCGATGAAGTTCACGTAGCCGAACACATGCTCCATGGCCCGCGCGGCGGGCACCTTCGCCGCCCGCTTGCCGATCACCACGGCCATCTCCGCTTCGCCCTCGAAAATGGTGGCCGGCACGTCCGGCAGCACCATCGTGTCGCCATCGCCGATCACCGCCGTCGGCGCCTTGTGGAACGCATTCAGCGGCGCCGGGGCCGAGCGTGTGCCATCCTCCATGTAGTTCACCGCCATGCAGACGATGTTCCCCGGCTTCGGCAGCGGCGCGCGCATCCGTCGTCCGGCGAGTGGCAAAACCGACCCGCTCGCCACCGCGTCCTCCAGTCGGCCGCGATACTGGTCGAACCGCTCGATCAGGCCACTGATCAGATCATGCGGACCCGTGTGCGGGATGTCGCGCACCGCCGCCGACACATCGACCACGCCGTCGCCCTTCAGCACGCCCAGCCTGAAATCGTCGAAATACAGCAGCCTCATCGACGCCGCCCCCGGTTTCTGCCGCGCAATCCCAGCGCCGCGCCGCCACCAGTGTCAACCGCGAGCGGCCGGGGGTTTCAAGCCGTGGCGGCGGCTGCTATAGCGCGGCGGGCCCAACACGGCGGGCCTGGCGGGGCGCATAGCTCAGTTGGTAGAGCAGCTGACTCTTAATCAGCGGGTCCAAGGTTCGAGTCCTTGTGCGCCCATCCCACAACATCAATAAGTTACAGAGCGCCCGGCTGAACGTCCGCGGCGCTAGGTATGACGACCGCAAGGCGATCGGCATCAATTTGTTCATCCGCAAGCACCCCTAGAGCGTGATCGCTTGAGGCTGGCGGTCGTAAAGCGTGAATCACGCTCTCGAACAAAGAGTTAGAGCGTGATCGCTTGAGGCTGGCGGTCGTAAAGCGTGAATCACGCTCTCGAACAAAGAGTTAAAGC
>DATDIC010000029.1:0-4469 GCA_036521275.1 Acetobacteraceae bacterium | reverse complement strand
GCACTGGAAGCGGCGCTGGCTGGTACCAAGACACCGAAAGCCGCCCTGGCCGAAGCCCAAGCGAACGCGGAACGGCTGCTGCGACCATACCAGCACGCCTGACCCGACCACCACCGCGCGCGGGCAGCGACCATCGCGCCCGGGCGGCAATCGTCGTGCCCGGCTTGGCCAAGCTTGGCCCGGGCACCCACGTCTCTGCCGCCGCCTCAGCAGAACCGCGCGGCGCCAGCCCCTACCGGGCCTCTCCGGCAAACTCACGCTGCAACACCGCCGCCCTCTGCAACCCTTCTGGCGACAGCGCCCCCTTTTCAGCCGCGGCGATCGCCTGCTCCAATTGGTCGATCGTGGCGGTACCGATCAAGACGGTGCTCATCGCCGGATGCGCAATCACATAACGCACGGCCGCTTCGGCCAGAGTGACGGCATGCCCCTCCGTCACTAGCGCGCGCAGGCGCTGGGCACGTGCGAGGTCCGCCGCGTAGTCGTGCGCGGAGCCGATCGGCGCCGGCGCCGGGCTGGCAATCGGGTGCCGTTCAGCGTCGCCAGACAAGGCTCCCGCGGCAAGCACGCGGATGCCGATCGCGCCCATGCCCGATTGCCCCATCGCGCGCAGCAGATTGCGGTAGTCCTGGGCCGGAAACCCGACCGGCATGTCGCCACCAATGCTCGGGTTCAGCAGGTTGTACGGCACCTGCGCGGTGTGCAGAACCCCGGCATCGACCACCTGGTGCAGCGCGTCCGTATCGCCGATTGCAGTGATCCCGAAGAAGCGCGTCTTGCCCTGCGCGCGCAGTCGCTCGAACGCGGGAACCACCTGATCCAGCACCATGTCGGCGGGGATCGACTCCGGCTCGTGCGTCACACTGATCGGATTATGTAGCTGGAACAGATCGACATGATCGCGACCGAGCCGGCGAAGACTGGCGTCCAATGACGCCGCCACCGCCGCGGCGATATCGGATTTATCGGTATCCTTCAATCGCACCTTTGTGCCGACCACCACATTGGGCTTCAGCCTGTGCAGCACACGCCCGAGATTGGTTTCCGACGCACCGTTACCATACAGCGGCGCGGTATCAAAATAATTGATGCCGGCCTGCACCGCACGTGCCACGGCACGTTCCTGGTCGGCTGGCGCGCCCCGCACCATCAATCCGCCCACCGCGCCGCAGCCGAAGCCGAGCACGGACACGGTCAGACCGGTTCTGCCGAGGGGACGTGCTTGCATGGCTTGATCCTCCGACCTGCACTATGGCGGGTGTACCTGGCGTGGTCCAGTGCCTCCGCCGGTCAGCATCATTCATTCACGCCACCCGATACGACCCCAGTGAGAAAGTATCGTCTGATAAGCAGGGCGAAAACGATCACCGGCAACATCGTCAGCACGCCGCCAGCGGCGAGTTGGCCCCACTCGACACGTTCCTCGGTGACCAGACCACTTAACGCAACTGGCATCGTCTTGGCCGCCTCACCGCCGAGAATGAGGACAAAGACGAAATCGTTCCACCCCAGGATAGCCGTGAACAGACCGGTGGCGACCAGACCCGGGGCGGCCAGCGGCAGGACGATACGGAAGACGGCCCCGAGGCGCGAGCAGCCATCGATCCGCGCCGCGTCTTCAAGTTCCACTGGTATGGCAATGATGAACGCCCGCATCATCCATATGGCGAAGCTGATCGCGACCACGCTGGTCGCCAGGATCACCCCGGGTCGTGTGTCGTACAATCCAAGTTTGTTGAGCAGCACGAATAACGGTACGACGGCCACGTATGATGGAATGATCCGAACGCTCAATACAGCGAACGAAATGTGCTCCCCCGACCCGACCTTGAACCGGGCGAGGGCATAGGCCGCGGGAATTCCAAGCGCGAGGGCCACCACGGTTGTGCCGACGGCAATGATAGCGGTGTTGGCTAGGACGGGGCCAAAGTCCCCGTCGACAAACAAGGCGCGGTAATTCTCGATGGTCGGGGTGAACACGAAGCTTGGCGGAAAGCTCGACGAGGTGGCGGCGTCCTGCAAGGACAGGCACGCGATCCAATAGATTGGAAACAGAAAGACCACGGTGATCGCCGCTGCCAGCAGGCTGAGTAAGCAGCCCCGTGCCAGCGCGCGAGAAGCCCGGCGCGTCACCGCCTCGCCTCATCGAGCGCCAGAGCGGACCCGCTGCGCTCGCTCAGCGCCCGCATCGCCAGAACGGCGAGAATTGCCACGGCGACGACTACCCCGAGCGCCATCGCACTGGCGTAGTCAAACCGATAAAACAGAAACCCGGTTCGGAACACGTACATCCCGATGACTTCGGTCAGGCGAGCCGGGCCGCCTTGAGTGGTGGTAAAAACGATTCCAAACACCTTGATTACGTCGATGACGCCCATCAGCAGCACGACCTGGCACACTGGACGCATCATTGGCAGCGTGAGATGGCGAAACAGGCGCCAACTGCCGGCGCCGTCGATGCGGGCCGCCTCGTACGGTTCCTTCGGTAGTGAGAGCAGACCGGCCAGCAGGATGATCGCGAAGAATGGCGTGAGATGCCATACGACAACGAGTGTAATCGATGGGAGCGCCAGTTGGGGCGACCCGAACCAGTCCCACCCACGTGTCCCCAGCACGTAGTTTATCACGCCCAGAATCGGATGAAACATCAGCCGAAAGCTGATCCCCACGACGATATCGGAAATCACATAAGGCAGGATCAGGACGCTGCGGAAGAACGTCTTGCCCCAAAGGTCTTCGTTGGCGAGCAGGACAGCGACGGCGAAGCCGAGCAGGAAAGACAGGCTGATCGCGCCGAGCGCGAAGATAGCGGTCGTGCGCAGCGAATGGTACAATGACCGGTCGCCGATCAGTTCGGCGTAGTGCGCAAGTCCGATGAAGGGATGACCAGCGCTGCTCCAGTCGCGCAGACTCATGTTGATCGTATAGACGAGCGGAAACACCGAGAACACCAGAAACCACAGCAGCGCGGGCCCGAGATAAAGCCAGGGCTCTACTTTCGCCCGTGCGCTCCTGGAGCCGCGGCGAGAGCCCGGCCGCAGCCGCATCACGTCCTGTAGCCGTTCCGCTTCAAGATCGCTGCGATCTCCTGGTTGGCGTCGCCAAGCGCCTGATTGACAGTTTTGACGCCCACTAGCGCAGCACTGAGTTCCTCACCGATGCGGATCATGATCTCGGCGGAGGGTTTGATGCGCGGGACATAGTCGGGATTGCCGAGATCGAGAATCTGCTTGAACAGCGTGTATTGTGGATATTTCGCGATAATCGCCGGGTCCTTGTACATGCTCTCGCGGAACGCGGCGCCGCCAGCAAAAATCCAGGGCTCATTGTTCTTCTCTGATGTCATCCATTCCAGGAATTGCCATGCCGCCTCGCGCTTTCGGCTGAGGGAGGAGATGGCGAGCATATGCGCCGAGGTCTCCGGGCGGGGTCCTTTCGGGCCAGCCGGCGCGACCGCGTAGCCGAACTTGCCGGCGAAGCGGGAGGCTTTGGGGTCTTCGAGCAGGGGCGTGATGATCGTAACATCGTTGGCCATGGCGGCGATACCGCTCTGCAGCTCGCTGACAATCTGGCCATAACTGCGGTTGGACGACGGTGCCGTATATTTGTTGATGTTTATGAATGCCTGCAAAGCTGCGGCGGCCTCGGACGAGGCGAGCTGGGTGTTGAATTTGGCATCGTAGATCTCGCCGCCGAACGAATAGAGCCAGCCCACCCAATCGTAGGCGATCGAGCCGCCGGAGGCGACCCGCTGCGAAAAGCCGTACTGGTTTTTGGACGGAGCGTTCATCGCCTGCGCGGCACGGGTCATCTCATCGACCGTGGTGGGCACCTTCAGTCCCGTGGGTTCGAGCAGGTCCTTCCGATAGACCAGCATCCTGCCTTCGATCATGATGGCGATGCCATAGAGCTTGTCGCGCAGCGTGGCGATGCCGCGCGCGAGGTGCAGGAAGTCGTCCAAATTGTAACTTGGGGAAATCATGGAATCGAGCGGCACCACCACGCCGGCCTCGCTCCAATAGCCGATGGCGGACGCGCTGTTCATCCATACGAGATCGTATTGACCCTTCTTGGCCTGAAAGTCGAGATTCACCTTGTCGTTGATCGACGGCAGGTCGAACTCGGACAACTGGAAGCTGACGTTCGGAGTAACATCCCGGTACTTCTTGATCATTGCCTTCGTGGCGAGCCAGGACGGGTGGCCGTCAAGGCCAATTATTGACAATGTGACGGGCGCCTGGGCGGAGGCCCGCCGCGGCCACGACGCGGCGGGAACCGCGGCTGCCGCCGCAGTGGCGGTCAGGGTGTGGCGCCGCGTAATCTTACTCTCGGCGTTAAGGCCTTTCATTTTGTCCCCCCGTGAATAAGCCAGACTCTAACTGGCCATTTCCAATTCTGCTATGATTTGGGCTGCTGAGCCGGCAACACGCCCATGTCACTTCCGGCGAGCATCCGGTGGCCGTCATCAA
>DATDIC010000028.1:0-14344 GCA_036521275.1 Acetobacteraceae bacterium | reverse complement strand
AGATATGCTGCACGCTGAAGCAGAAGATCCAGGGCGTGCGGATCGATGACACCACGGGTGGGAACGCCGGCGTGGAGCCGCGGGTGGCGCTGATGTACACCGAGATGGTGGGACGGCGGGGGTATTCGTTGCCGCGGTTCGTCGATCTGGTTTCCACCAGTGCGGCGAAGATCATGGGGCTGTACCCACGCAAGGGGGCACTGGCGGCAGGGGCGGACGCGGACATCTGCGTGCTGGACCCGGCGGACCGGCGGGTGATCCGGGCGGCGGAACTGCATGAGACGGATTACACGCCGTGGGAGGGGCGGCAGATGCTGGCCTGGCCGTGCCTGACGATGCTGCGCGGGAAGGTGGTGGTGGAGGATGGGAGGTTCCTGGGGAGCCTGGAGGATGGGCAGTGGCAGCGGCGGAAAGTTGCGGGGGAGATTATTGCCGGGCCGTGTCTGTGAGTGGAGGTGCGGGGGGGTGTGGGGGTTGGGGGAAGGGAGGGAAGGAAGGTAAGGAAGATTAAGGTTCACCACGGAGGCACGGAGGCACGGAGGGTGATGGGGAGTTTCCGGGGGTACTTGTCGGGGTCATGACCGAGGCTGAGTTGCGGGCGCTGGTGGCGGATTGCGTGGCGGTGTGGGGGGTTGGCGGGCGGGTTGCTGGTGCGGCGGATGGAGGGGTGGAGGTTGCGAGTGCAACTGGTCGCTGCGTGATCCGTGCGGCGGGGATGGAGGAGCGGCCGGCCCGGTGGTATGTCGAGGTGCCGGAGCGGGTGGGGGCGGGGCGTGCTTCGCGGGGGCTGCCATCCGTGGTTGCCATGCTGGCGGCGCTGCGTCGCCGGCTGGAGGGTGAGACGGGGGAGGGGTAGGCGGCGCGGTGGTGAGGATCGTCGATCAGCGTCGGTTGCTAATAGATCGTCTCCTTCAGCCGCTGCGGGTAGGCCTTGTCGTAGTCGGCGCCGCCGACCTGGCCGCGGGTGAGGTCGGCCAGGATCGTTCCGGTGCTCGGCAGGGCGGAGCGCGGGATGCGCTTGTCGGGGTTCCATAGGTCGGACCGCACGATCGCTTTCGGGCACTGGAAATAGACGCTCTCCACGCGCACCACGATGACCGAGCGCGGCAGCTTGCCCTGGGCGGGGAAGCGGGCGAGCAGGTCGGGGTCGATGGAGATCACGGCACGGCCGTTGACGCGCAGCGTCTCGCCGACGCCGGGGATGAGGAACAGCAGGGCGATGCGCGGATCGTGGATGAGATTGCGCAGGCTGTCGGCGCGGTTGTTGCCGCGGCGGTCGGGGATGAGCAGGGTGGTTTCGTCCGCAACCTCCACGAAGCCAGCCGGGTCGCCGCGCGGGGTGACGTCCAGGCCGCCAGGGCCGGAGGTGGCCATGGTGATGAATGGCGCGGCCTGGATGAAGGCGCGATAATGGGGGTGAATATGGTTCACCTCCTTCAGCACGGCGGCGGGCGAGGGTTCGCCGTACAACGCCTCCAGCGCCGCCGCATCGGTGATCAGATGGGTGTGTTCGATCGCGTCCATGGTGGCACTCCGGCGCCGTGATCCCGGTCTCTATCGTCACCGGGTTTCTTGGCAGCGGCAAGACCACGCTGATCGCGCGGGTGCTGCGGCACCCGGATTTCGCGCGCACGGCGGTAATCGTGAACGAATGGGGGGAGATCGGGCTGGATCACGAGCTGATCGCGGCCGGGGACGAGACGCTGGTGGCGTTGAGCACGGGGTGCCTGTGCTGCCGGGTGCGGAGCGACCTGGCGGCGACGCTGCTGGAGCTGGAGGGGCGGCGGGAGGCGGGGGAGATACCGGCGTATCTGCGGGTGCTGATCGAGACCTCCGGCCTGGCGGACCCGGTGCCGATCCTCCAGGCGCTGATCGCGGACGCGGATGTCGGGCGGGGGCATCGGGTGGAATGCGTGGTGACGCTGGTCGATGCGGTGAACGGGGCGGCGAATTTGGGCCGGCACGCGGAGGCGCGGCGCCAGGTGGCGCTGGCGGACCGGCTGCTGGTGACGAAGCGCGACATCGTACCGGCGATGGGCCTGGAGGCGGAGCTGGGCGTGCTGAACCCAGGCGCGCCGGTGCTGGTGGCGGTGAAAGGGGAGGTCGCGCCGGAGATGCTGTTCGGCGGTGTGGACGCGGGGGCGCGGGCGGCGCGGGTCGCCGCGATGCCGGCGTCGTCCGCACGGGCCTTCGGGCACAGCGGCGGGATCGAGAGCTTCGTGCTGCAGCGCGACCGTCCGGTGCCGGCGCTGGCATTGGCCATGTGGCTGGAGGCGCTGGCCGAGCATTGCGGCGCGAAGCTGCTGCGGCTGAAGGGGCTGGTGGAGGTGGAGGAAATGCCGGGCCGTCCGGCGGTGATCCACGCGGTGCGGCACAGCGTGTCGGAGCCGGAATGGCTCGATCGGTGGCCGTCGGCGGAGCGGCAGAGCCGGGTGGTGTTCATTTGCGAGGGCGTGCCGCGGTATTTCCCGGTGCGGCTGCTGGAGGCGATCGAGGAGGAGGTGCGGGACGAGATGCGGCGGCAGGGCGGGTGAGTTACGCTGGGCGGTCGGAGGTTTGACTCTCCTTACTCGTGCCGGCACGGGCGGATATCCACGCCAAGGTCACGGTTGTACGCGCGGTCGGTGGATTCCCGCTTTCGCGGGAATGACAGGTGACGCGAAGCGCCGGGGGTGACGGGGAAGCGTCGAGGGTGACGGGAAGCGCCGGGGATGATAGCAGACGAAATTATATGCTGTCAGCAGCATTCTAAAGCAACCTGATCCTCCAGATCCGGATCTCGCCGTCCATGCGCGCAAACCGATGTGGATGGCCGCGGGGGACGAACAGGACATCGCCGGCCGTGCATTCGATGTCGGTGTCCTCGTAACGCAAGATACCATAGCCCGAAATGACGACGTAAATGGTGTCGGAGGTGCTGTCGCTGGGTTGTTCGTTTGCACCATCATCGAGAGGCTGAATGCTGACGCCAGCGGACGGGGACCGGTGACAGACGCGCAAGGTGTCGCAGGCATCCTTCCAGCTCATGCCTGCGGCGATCTCCGTCAGGTTGATGGGGCCGTCTCTCATCAGATGAGCCCACGGAGGCGCCTGCCGGTTTCGCTGTCAGGCTGGTCCGTGGCCCGGTCCAGGTGCAGGTAGTTGCTTTCGAACCGGGCCGCCTTGCGCAATCCGGCCGGGTCACACACGATCCACGTCTTGCCATCGATGATGATCAGGTTTTGCTGGCGCAGCCGGCCCAGCATGCGGTTTACGTGCACCGGCGTGAGGCCGGTGGCGTCGGCCAAATCCGTCTGCGTGACCGGGAACTCGAATCTTTGGTCGTCGATGATCCCGAACGCGCGCATCCGCAGGAATACCTCGTAGATCAGAAATGCGATGCGTGAGTAGGCATCGCGGCGGCCTTCATCGATGATGCGTTCGCGCAGAACACCTTCGTCCTGCAAGGTGCTCCACCAGAAGGCCAGCGCGATGCTTGGCCGGTTCAGCAGAAGGTCCTTCATGATCTCGCCTGAGACGGACGCGATTATGCTCGGCGTCAATGTCCCGATGGTGTGGTCCATCTGGTTGAGGATAAAGATTTCGGAATCGCAGGGATCCCCCGGGACCAGAAAGGCCATGATCTGACGGGTGCCATCCTCCAGATGTTTGTAGCGACATGCCAGGCCGGTCATGACGATGTGGATATCTGGGGAATGTTCGCCCTCGCGGATGATGTCCTCGCGCGCGCCATACTGTTTTTGTCGCTCGGACGAAAGCCGGTTGAGCAGCGCGCGATCCTCATTGCTGAAGGAAGTGAACTGTTCCATTTTCTTGATCAGCGGGCTGTCCATGGCGCGGCTTCCCGATCACGCTTGCAGTGACTTCGTTCGCTCGGGGAGAATCGGAAGCGTCAGAGTGGGTTTCAACTCAGCATCATCAGCACGAGGTGCAGGGTTGGCGGATTTTATCAGCTCATGCGGGCAGGTGCTCGCGGGCTGTTGAACCGATCGACGCTGGGCCACTCCACACCGGCGGACTATTTCGCGGGCAAGATCAGGTACGGCGCCGATCAGGTGCAACGGTGCTCCTTCCGCGATCGCGTGCGCGGGCATGTCCATCACTGCGCTATTCCGCGTGGGCCGGGCAAACACCGCACCACCCGCCAGCTTGATTGCCCGAAGGCCTCGGGAACCGTCACTTAGCGATCCGGCGAGGACGACACCAAGGCCGCTGTCGGCTGCATGAGCGGCAATGGAATCAAACAGAAGATCCACCGTTTTTCCCCGGTGCTCCTTGCGATGTGGAACCAAGCACGCCCGGCGCAGGGTTGTCAGCGTGAGATGTCGGTCCGGCAGGCCGATGTAACAGCAGCCAGGCCTGAGGCTTTCACCATGTGAGGGAATTATGATCTCGAGGGTTGATGCTCGTTGAAGCACTTCAGCCAGGCTGCTTTGTTTATCCGGCGGTCGGTGGAGGGTGCATAGTATGGTGGCTGATAGTTTCTTTGGGAGCTCGGACAGAAAGTTGCACATGTCCTGAAGGCCATCCGCCCCCGAGGCACCTACTGCCACTACGAAATGTTTGCCGTTGTCCATGCTGGGCTCCGCCATCTGGCAGGAGCCATACCAAGATCAGGTCGTTTCACGCTTTAACCTGGATTAATATCAGCCGGTGACTTTCTGTTTTTGTGCCCGCGCAGGCGGTGGTCCGCGCTGGGGTCGCGGTTGTGCGGGCGGCGGTGGATTCCCGCTTTCGCGGGAATGACGGAAGGGGGGCGGGAATGACGGAGGGACGATGGGATGACGGAGATGGGGACGATGGGATGACGGGGATGGGGATGGGGATGTCAGCCCTGTAGTGCCCGGCGGGCGACGCCGGCGAGGTAGGAGGCGGCGGCTGGCAGGATGGCGTCGTTGTAATCGTAACCGGAATTGTGCAGCTCCGGGCTGTCGCCGTTGCCGATCCAGACGAAGGCGCCGGGTCTTTCGGCTAGGTACCAGGAGAAGTCCTCGCCGGTCATGGCGGGGGGCAGGTCGCGGCGAACGGACAGGCCGGCCTGGGCGGCGGCGGATGCGGCCAGGTCGGCTTCGGGCTTGTGGTTCATGGTGACGATGTTGCCGTGGCGGATACCGACATCGATTTCCACGCCGAAGGTCTGGGCGACGCCGGCGGCGATGCGGTGCATGCTGTCATCCATCGCGGTGCGGATTTCAGGGCGCAGGCTGCGCATGGTGCCGCGCATGACGACCTCGTCGGCGATCTGGTTGGCGGCGCGGCCCGCCTCTATGATGCCGAAGGAAACCACCGCGGCGTCCAGCGGGCTGGTTTCCCGCGAGACGATTGTTTGCAGCGCGATCAGCAGGTGCGCGGCGGCGACCATGGGGTCGCGCGTGTGGTGCGGGATGGCGGCGTGGCCGGACTTGCCGCGGACGCGAAATTCCAGGCGTCCGCCGGCGGCCATCACCGGGCCATCGTGCACCGCGACGGTGCCGGGCGGCAGGCCGGGCCAGTTGTGGTAGCCGAAGATACGTTCCATCGGAAACCGGGTGAACAGGCCGTCGGCGAGCATGTTCTTGGCGCCGCCGCCGCCTTCCTCGGCGGGCTGGAAGACCAGGTGGACGGTGCCGGTCCAGGATGGATCGCCGGCCAGCAGGGCGGCGGCGCCGAGCAGCGAGGTGGTGTGGCCGTCATGGCCGCAGGCGTGCATCACGCCGGGCTTGCCCGAGGCGTAGGGCAGGCCGGTGGTTTCGGTGATCGGCAGCGCGTCCATGTCGGCGCGCAGGCCGACGCTGCGGTTGGACTGGCCGCGGCTGATGGTGGCGACGATGCCGTGGCCGCCGATGCCGGATTCGAACGGGATGCCGAATTCGGTCAGGCGGGCGGCGACGAATGCGGCGGTGTCGGATTCCTGGTTGGAGAGTTCCGGATTGGCGTGCAGGTGGCGGCGCCACTCGGCGAGGGTCGCGGCGAGGCTTGCGTCCATGCTGTGTTCCTTCACGCCGGGTCCGGTCCGACCCGTACCAGCAGCTTGCCGAAATTGCGTCCGCCGAGAATGCCGGCGAGTGCTTCCGGGGCGCGTTCCAGGCCCTCGATTTCATCCTCGCGGTAACGGAGGCTGCCGTCCATCACCCAGGGTGTGGCCAGGTCGCGCCATTCGGCGAAGCGCTCGGGCTTGTCGGAGACGATCATGCCCTGGATCAGCACGCGCTTGCCGACGACGAAGCCGAGATTGGGGCCGGAGGGAAATTCGGCATCGTTGTATTGCGCGGCCATGCCGCACATGACGACGCGGGCGAACGGATTGAGCAGAGCGAAGACGGCGGCCTGCACGCGGCCGCCGACATTCTCCCAATAGACGTCGATGCCGTTGGGGCAGGCGGCGGCGAGTTCGGCCGGGAGATCGAGCGTGCGGTGATCGACGCAATCGTCGAAGCCGAGCTCTTCCTGCACGAACAGGCATTTCTCGGCGCCGCCGGCGATGCCGACGACGCGGGCACCGGCGCGTTTGGCCAACTGGCCGGCAACGGAGCCGACCGCGCCGGAGGCGGCGGAGATGACGACGGTTTCGCCGGACTTGGGGCGGCCGATGTCGGTGATGCCGGAATAGGCGGTGGTGCCCGGCATGCCGAGCACACCGAGAAAGGTGGAGTGGGGCGGTCCGTGCGGATCGAGCCTGGTCAGCCGCTCGGCGTTGGTGACGAGATGGGTTGACCAGCCGCGCGCGCCGAGCACGACGTCGCCGGGCGAGAAGCGGGGATCGGCGGATGCGATCACCTCGCCGACGGTTTCACCTGTCATGACCTCGCCGATCTGCACGGGCGGGGCGTAGGATTTGCGGTCGGAGATGCGGCCGCGCATGTACGGGTCGATGGAGAGCCAGATGGTGCGGGTCACCACCTGGCCGGGCTCGGCGGTGGGGATCGCTTCTTCGCGCATCTCGAAATCGGCGCGCTGGGGGCTGCTGGACGGGCGGCGGCGCAGGACGATCGAGCGGCGGATGCCACGCGCTGGGGGCATGTCACGCGGCCTCGGCACGGAGCACCAGGCGGCCGGTGACCTTGCCGTCGCGCAGGCGCATCAGCGCGTCGTTGGCCTGGGATTGCGGGACGGTGGTGACCGGGAGGGGTGGCAGGGCGCCATCCTGGGCGAGCTTCACCAGCTCGCGCAGTTCCTTGGGGTTGCCGACATAGCTGCCCTGGACGGTGAGGGCGCGGATCGCCATCAGCGGGAGAGGTAGCGTGAGCTCGCCGCCAAACAGGCCGACCTGGACGAGCTTGCCGCCCTTGCGCAGGGCGTCGAAGGCGAAGCGGGCGGTCTGCGTGCCGTTGACGAGATCGACGATGCCGAGGACGGGGCCGCCGGCGGCTTCCAGGATGCGCTTGCGGACGTCTGGGGCGCTGGCGTCCACCACCTTGGTGGCGCCGGCCTTGAGGGCGGCCTGGCGTTTTTCCTCGCTGACATCGACGACGATGATGTTGCGGTGGTTGAGGGCGCGCAGGACGGCGAGCGCGTTGAGGCCGAGGCCGCCGGCGCCGACGACCACGATGGGCTCATTGGGGTCCATCGGCATGAGCTTGCGGATGGCGGAATAGACGGTGATGCCGGAGCAGGCGTAGGTGGCGGCGACGGCGGGATCGAGCGTGCCGGGATCGACCAGGTGGCGTGGGTGCGGGGCGACGACATGGGTGGCGTAGCCGCCGTTCTGATAGACGCCGAGGCTGCGCGGGGTGAGGCACATGTTGTCTTCCTCGGCGCGACAGGCGGCGCAGGTGCCGCAGCCGACCCAGGGGAAGACGATGCGGAGATCGCCTGGCTTTACGCCGGTGGCGTCGGGGCCGAGCTTGACGACGCGGCCGACGACCTCGTGGCCCATGGCGAGGGGGAGGACGACGCCGCGGTCCTTGAGCGACATTTTCTGGCCGCCGCCGAGGTCGTAATAGCCTTCCCAGATGTGCAGGTCGGAGTGGCAGACGCCGCAATGGGTGACCTGGAGAAGGACCTCGGTGCCTTTGGGCTCGGGGGTGGGGAACTCGATCTCCTGGAGCGGGGCTCCGTTTTCGATGACGGCCCAGGCGCGCATGGATTCAGTCCTCCCGGTGGGGTGCTGGGGGATGGGATAGCGTGCGGGGGGGTGGGGTCAAGCGTGCGGGGAGAGGCTCGCGTTCTGCGCGACGCAGTCGGGGGCGGCGATGACGATCACATCCAAGCTCCTTTCGTTATGCCCACGGAAAGCGGGCATCCACGCGAGAGCCCACGAAATTCCGGGGGTTTGGCTGGATTCCCGCTTTCGCGGGAATGACGAAGGTGGGTATTCGCGGGAGTGACGAACGTACGCAAGCGAGCCGCATTCTGCCCCGAAAAGGGGCCGGAATTTGCGCTTCATCACGGCCTGACAGGGAAGGCTCCGTCTCGTCCCGCGGTTACGCCGGCGGTGTGAATCCCAGGATACGGGCGAAGCGTTCGCGGTAGAGCGGCCAGACCTGCGGGTTGACGAGGCGGGGTGGGCGCTTGCCGTCGAGCATGTGGACGATTTGCTCGGCGGCGTAGCGGCCCATGTTCTGGCGGGATTCGTGCGTCACGCCGGCGGTGTGCGGGCTGACCAGCACGGTGTCGAATTGCAGCAGCTTGTGCGTGGGATCGGGGGGTTCCTTTTCCCACACGTCAAGGCCGGCGCCGGCTAGCGTGCCGGCCGCGAGAGCTTCGGCGAGGGCGGCCTCGTCGTGGATGCCGCCGCGGGCGGTGGTGATGAAATAGGCGCCGGGTTTCATCAGCGCGTATTCGCGCGCGCCGATCATGCCGCGCGTTTCGGACGTGCGGGGGCAGTTGATGGAGACGTAGTCGGAGTCGCGCAGGAGCTGGTCGAGCGCAACCTTTTCGGCGCCGCGGGCGGTGATCTCGGCGGCGTCGAGATAGGGGTCGTAGGCTAATACGCGCATCTGAAACAGTCCTCGGCAGAGCTCGGCGACGCGGCTGCCGATGTTGCCGAGGCCGACGATGCCGATGGTGCGTCCCTGGACGTTGTGGCCCATGTAGGCGACGCGCGGAATGTCGGGCTGGCGGCGCATGAAGCGATCGGTTTCCATGATGCGCTTCGACAGCGCCAGCATCATGGCCATGACGTGCTCGGCGACGCCTTCCTTGTTGCCGCCGGTCTGGTTCACCACCGCGACGCCGGCCTGCGTGCAGGCTTCGACGTCCACCGTGTCGTAGCCGGCGCCGTTGGAGGAGATCGCCAGCAGGTTGGGCGTGCGGGCGAGCAGATCCGCGGTGCCGTGATATTGCTGCGCCAATTCATCGCGGGTGGCGCCGATCTGGTAGACGTGGGCGGCGGCGAGGATCGGCTCGGCAAGGTGGTCCGGGCTGTCGTTGACCAGGCGATCGAGCTGGAGGTCGGGGCGGCGGGCGAGGATTTCGTCGAATACCGGATGCGGCGGGTTATTCACGCAGAATACGCGCTTGGTATTGGGGGTCATGGCGGGGCCTTCGGTTTGGCGGCCGGATTAGCGAAGGTTGCCGGGGCCGACAATCCGGCCGCATGGTTGGCGCCATGCCGTATCAACCGCTGTCTGACCGCAACTCTCCTCCCGCCGTTTATGTCCGGGCCGCGCCGGAGCCGTTGGCCGCCGGGCCGGTGACGGGTCCGTTCCGGGCGCAGGTGGTGGTGGTCGGTGGTGGGTTCACCGGCATCTCGGCGGCGCTGCACCTGGCGGAGGCGGGGGCCGAGGTGGCGGTGCTGGAAGCGAAGGACGTTGGGTGGGGCGCGTCGGGGCGGGCGTTCGGGCAGGTGGTGCCGTATCTGAAGATCGGCGAGGACGCGCTGGCGCGGCGGTATGGGCCGGACGCGGAGCGGGTGATCGAGGCGGTGGCGGCGGGGCCGGACCTGGTGTTCGGGCTGATCGAGAAGCATCGGATCGCGTGCTGGCCGGTGCGGACGGGGCTGATTTTTGCGGCGCACTCGCCGGGCGGGCGGCGGGGGCTGGAGACGCGGGCGGAGTATTGGCAGCGGCGCGGCGGGCCGGTGGAGATGCTGGCGGGCGCGCGCTGCATGGAGATGATCGGCTCGGCGCTGTATCGCGCGGCGCTGATCGACCGGCGCGGCGGGCACATCAATCCGTATGCGTATGTGCGCGGGCTGGCGAAGGCGGCGGTGGCGGCGGGCGTTCGGCTGCATGTGCAATCGCCGGTACGGTCGCTGGCGCGGGATGGGGGGCGCTGGCAGCTGACGGTGGGTGCGCACGCGGTGACGGCGGACCAGGTGGTGATTGCGACCAACGCCTATTCGGGCGCGCTGTGGCCGGGGCTGGCGGAGAGCGTGATTCCGGTGCGCGGGCACGGGTTCGTCAGTGCGCCGCTGTCGGACAATGTGCGGCGCTCGATCTTGCCGGAGGGGCAGTCGCTGACGGACACGCGGCGGCTGTTTTCGGCGGTGCGGCTGTTGCCGGATGGGCGGTTGCATGCGAGCGGGCATGGGCCGGTGGCGGGGCCGGAATCATCGCCTGACTGGCGGGGGGTGAATGCGCGGGTGACGCGGCTGTTCCCGCAGCTCGATCGGGTGGCGTGGGAGCAGGGCTGGAGCGGGTGGGTGGCGATGACGCCGGACCATGTGCCGCGGCTGCACGAACTGGCGCCGGGGTTGTTTGCCGGGCTGGGCTATAACGGGCGGGGCATTGCGGCGGCGACGATGATGGGGCGGGATTTGGCGGCGCTGGTGATGGGGCGGGGGGAGACGGCGTTTCCGCGGGTGGAGATGCGGCGGCTGGCGTACGCGGGGATGGCGCCGCTGCTGGTACGCGGGGCGGTTTGGCTGTATCGGGCGCGGGACCTGCTGGACGAGGTGCGGCTGAAGTGACAATTGAAGTGGCGGTTAGGACTTGACGATTGGGGTGGGGTTTTGTAAATGACGGATCATGACGGACACTTGGCAGGCGGCCGCGGCGCGGCACCGGTTTTCTGAATTGGTCGATGCGGCGGTGGAAGGCCGCCCGCAGTTCGTGCGCCGGCGCGACGGACGGGAGGTTGTCGTGGTGTCGAAGGAGTATTTCGAGCAGACGCGGCCGAACCTGAAAACGGCGCTGCTGTCGTTCCGGTTCGGGCAGCGGGGGGACGCGTTCGATCGGGCGCTCGGCGAGGCTCGGGCGGTGGCGGGGGCGGCGTTGCGGCCGCGGGATGGCGAAGGAATTGGCGGTGCTGACGGTGCTCGACACCGACGTTCTGAGCGAACTGCGGCTTCCTGATCCGTCGCGCGAGGTGCTTGCCTGGTTTTCCGCCATGCCGGCGGAGGAGCTGGCGCTGACCTCGTTCACGATCACCGAGATCGAGTATGGGATCGCACGGCTGCCGGCGGGGGATGCCGGGTTTGCGTCGCAGTTGACGGGCTGGCTGGAGGCGATCCTGGCGAGCCATGACGTGCTGCCGCTGAACGCGGCGGCGGGGCGGATATTGGGGCGCATGTATGCGATGCCGTCGCTGCGGAACCTGGCGGTGACGCATCCGCGGGCGACACGGCCTCGGTTCGGCGGCGATCTGGCGATTGCGGCGACGGCGATGGCGCATGGGGCGGCGGTGGCGACGCGGAACCTGCGTGATTTCGGGCTGATCGCCGCGGCGTTTCCGCAGTTGAAGGGCATCGATCCGTTCAGCGGGAAGGGTTTCTGAGTGGGCGGGTGATCGCGCCGGCGGGCGGAAGCGGCGGGTTGGGTTCGTTCGCGGCGTCGCTTGCCGATCGGAACGGAGGCATGGGTTCCCGCTTTCGCGGGAACGACGGAGGTTTCGCGGGAACGACGGAGGTTTGCGGGCTGAACGACGGAGGTTGGCGAGCCGGACGACGGAGGTTTGCGGGCTGGATCGCGCTGCGGTTTGAGGACGGCGGGTGTTCGCGCAGTATGGACGCCTGACCACGGGGGCCAAGTCATGGATGCTGCACCGCAGGGGCGGATCGCCGCCGAGGACTATCTCGATGCGCTGGGCGCGCAGGGCATCGAGTATCTGTTCGTCAATCCGGGCACGGATTTCGCGCCGATCATCGAGGCGCTGGCGCGGGCGGCGCGATCCAACCGGCGGGTGCCGACGGCGATGGTGGTGCCGCACGAGAATGCGGCGGTCTGCATGGCGCATGGCTATACGGCGGTGACCGGCCGGCCGCAGGCGGTGATGGTGCATGTGAATGTCGGGCTGGCGAACACGCTGGCGGCGCTGGCGGACGCCAGCCGTGACCAGATTCCGATGCTGCTGACGTCCGGACGGACGCCGATCACCGAGGATGGGCCGGCGGGGACGCGCAACCTGCATATCCACTGGGCGCAGGAGATGTACGACCAGGCCGGCATGCTGCGCGAATTCGTCAAGTGGGACTACGAGATGCGGCGGCCGGACCAGATCGCGGACGTGGTGACGCGGGCGCTGGAACTGGCGACGGCGTCGCCGACCGGGCCGGTGTATTTGAGCCTGCCGCGGGAGGTTTTGAGTGAAATGGTCGAGCCTCCGGCTGGGCGTGAGCGGCCGGCGCGGGCCAGGCCGCGGGCGCCGATGCCGGCGCCGTCGGATGTCGAGCAACTGGCGGACTGGATCGCGGCGGCGCGGAACCCGCTGATCGTGACGGGAACGCTGGGGCGGAACCCGGGTGAGAGCGACAAGCTGGCACGGCTGGCGGACCGGTTCGCGCTGCCGGTGGTGCCGTTCAATGCGCGGTACTTCGCGCTGTCTGCGACGCATCCGATGTTCCAGGGCTCGGTTCCGGGATCGCTGCTGAAAGAGGCGGACCTGGTGCTAGCGTGGGAGACCGACGTGCCGTGGTTTCCCAGCGTGGACCGGCCGGCTGCCAGCGCGCGCATCGTGCAGATCGGCGAGGACCCGCTGTATGCGCGCTACCCGATGCGGAGCTTTCCGAGCGACCTGACGATCCGGTCGGCGAGCCTGCCGCTGCTGGAGGCGCTGGAGCGGGCGCTGGAGGAGCGGCGTCCCGAGGTGGGGGAGCGCCATGCTCGGCTGGCGGCGCGGTCGGCGAAGCTGCGGCAGGGATGGGCGGAGGAGGCGGAGCGCGGCGGCAGGGGCGAGGCGTGCACGCTTGCGTGGATGCTGCATTGCCTGGGCGATGTGGTTGACGACGATACCATCGTGGTGAACGAGTATTCGTTCCGGCAGGAGTATTGTCCGTTGCCAGGCCCGGGCAGCCTGTTGAGCGCCAGCCCTGCCAGCGGGCTGGGGTGGGGGTTGGGCGCGGCGCTGGGGGCCAAGCTGGCGGCGCCGGAACGGCCGGTGATCGCGGTGCTGGGGGATGGGGCGTACATGTTCGCCAATCCCACCGCATGCCATTTCGTCGGGGAGGCGCAGAAGCTGCCGGTGCTGGTGGTGGTGTACAACAACACGCAGTATGGCGCGGTGCGGCGGGCGACGCTGCACATGTACGAGCACGGGGTGGCATCCGAGCAGGACGGGCGGAGGCTGGCGGATCTGGGGCCGGCGCCGGCGTTCGAGCGGATCATCGAGGCGCATGGCGGGCACGGGGAGCGGGTGGAGCGGCCGGCGGAGCTGCCCGGCGCACTGAAGCGGGCCGCGGCGGCGGTGCGGAACGGGCAGCAGGCGCTGGTGAACGTTATTTGCCCGGGCTGATGCCAGGCAGAATTTCCTCCACTGGGGTCTCCACGGCCGCTCTTGTCGTCGGCGCCGGCCCGGTGGGGCTGACGCTGGCGATGGATTTGGCGTGGCGCGGGATCGACGTGACCGTGCTGGAGACGCGTGCGCGCGGGGAGCCGCCGAGCGTGAAGTGCAACCATGTGGCCGCGCGCACCATGGAAGTGTTCCGGCGGTTGGGGGTGGCGCGTGCGGTGCGCGAGGCGGAGGCACTGCCGGCGGATTTTCCGAACGACGTGTCGTTCCGTACGACAACGACGGGGATCGAGTTCGCGCGGATCCATATTCCGTGCCGGCGGGATCGTTACACCGACATTTCGGGGCCGGACGGGTGGTGGCCGACGCCGGAGCCGCCGCACCGGATCAACCAGATCTATCTGGAGCCGGTGCTGTTCGCGCTCGCCGCCGCCATGCCGGGGGTACGCATCCTGAGCCGGACGACGCTGACCGGTTTCGAGCAAGCCGCGGATGGCGTCCGCGCCGTGGCACGGAACCTGGACACGGACGAGGAGGTGCGGATCGACTGCGCGTACCTGGTGGGGTGCGACGGTGCGAATTCCGAGGTGCGGCGCGCCATCGGTGCGCGGCTGGATGGCGATGCGGTGGTACAGCGCACGCAGTCGAGCTATATCCGGGCGCCGGATCTGATCCGCCGCATGCAGGCGGCGCCGGCGTGGTCTACGCAGTCGCTGAACCCTCGGCGCAGCGCGAACATGTTCGCGATCGACGGGCG
>DATDIC010000027.1:0-3955 GCA_036521275.1 Acetobacteraceae bacterium | reverse complement strand
GCGGGGATCCACCGTGCATAGAGCCCGTCCAGCGCCTCGACCCGGTCCACGACCGTAGCGGCCAATTCGCCAGAGTGACGCTGCCGCAGCAGGCCCGGTCCGGCATGCAGCAGCCGCGTCATCACCTCACTGCGCAATCGTCGGCGGGAAGCGGCTCCGGCACGCGCGGCCAGCAGTTCCGCCGCCCAGGCCAGCGCTGCCCGAGCCAGCGCCAGCAGGGCAAACACTGTCAGAGCCGGAATTGGAACCGAATGACCGGTAAGCGCGGCGGCGAGCGCACGGGCAATACAATAGGCCTGCCCCACGGCGACCAGCGTGCCGGCCAAGCCGAGCGCCACGACCGGCCGGGCCGCACGGCTGCCGCGCTGGGTCTCCTGCCGCAGCCAAGCCCGGGTTGCCGCTTTCGGACCGGCATCCCGCTCGCGCCGCGTCGCTCTCCTCATGCGGGCAGACCTAAACCAGCTTCCCGCGCCAGTCACACCGGTCCCAAGGTTAAAATTTGGCCACTCGGACTGTCACTAGCCGGCTTTTTGTTCGATCTTTGTTCGGGAACGATAATGCTCATGTTGTAACTACTCTGGACATCCCATAAACGTGGCGGGAACATGAAGCGAATGTCACGCATGCGCGTGGCGCTGTGCATACCCCGGCAGTTCCCGGATTGCTGGGCAGGTGGCAGACCCTTCCTGCCGGCGAGATCGTCATGCGGCGTGATATTGGTCCGCTTGTCATCGGGCGGGGCACAGCAATGAACGACACGATCGAGGCCGAGATCTGCGTGGTCGGCGCCGGGCCGGTAGGCGGGACACTGGCTTGCCGACTGGCACAGGCGGGCATTTCCACGGCGGTGATCGATCGCGCCCCATTGCCGCCCATGGAACATCCGGCGTTCGACGGCCGCGCCTATGCCATCGCCGCCGGGTCGCGAGACCTGCTCGATACGGCCGGGCTGTGGCCGGTATTGCCGGAGCCACCCTGTCCAATTCTCGACATCAGAGTAAGCGACGGCCATGTCGGGCAGCCTGCCTCCCGGCTGTTCCTGCATTTCGACCATCGTGAAGCGGGAGAGGACGCAGGGCCATTCGGGTGGATGGTGGAGGCGCGCAGTCTTCGCAGAGCACTGAACGCCCGCTTGCCGCAATTGTCGGCATTGTCGGTGTTCGCGCCGGCGGAGGCTTCGGTCGAGCGAACGGCCGCCGATGCGCAGGTGCGGATTGCCGGGGGGCCAACCATGCGATGCCGCCTGGTGATTGCCGCCGAGGGAAGAAACTCTCCGCTCCGCGAGACTGCTCGTATTCCACTGACGCGGTTGCCATACCGGCAGACCAGCATCGTCTGTGCGGTCAGCCATGAGGTGCCGCATCGCAATACGGCATTGGAGCATTTCCTTCCGACAGGTCCGCTCGCGCAATTGCCGATGAGCGCCAGTCCGGATGCCGAGGCGGGCGGAGCTGCCAACGTGTCGGCGATCGTGTGGACTGAAGATAGCCGCATCGCGGAACGGATGCTGGCGCTCGATGATCGGCGCTTCGGCGACGAGATGGTGCGCCGGCTGGGCACGCATCTCGGCTGGGTACGGCCGATCGGGCGGCGATGGAGCTATGGATTGTCCGCGATGCTGGCGCATCGCTACATCGATACGCGGCTCGCGCTGGTGGGCGATGCGGCGCACGGTATCCACCCGATTGCCGGGCAGGGGCTTAATCTGGGATTCCGGGATGCGATCGCGCTGTCAGACCTGCTGATCGAGGCACATCGTGCAGGCGGCGATCCAGGCTCGGCCGCTTTGCTGGCCCGGTATCAGCGCCGCCGCCGTGCCGACAATCTGGCAATGTTGGCGATGACGCACGGACTCGACCGGCTATTCAGCAACGATCATGCGGCGCTGCGTGCGGTGCGCGGACTGGGCATTGCGGCGGTGCACCGACTGCCGCCGGTCAAGCGGCTGTTCATGCGGCAGGCGATGGGTATCGGCGTGCTTCCGGGACTGCGGTGACCCGCCTATCCTCCGGGCTTCGATCATCGGAGAACGTCAATGGCGCCACGAATCCTTGTGCCGGAAAATCCGCTGAATGCAACCGACGTGATGCGGGAGGTGGAACCTGCCGGCTTCGATGTTGTGCTGGCGCGCGCCGGTAGCGCCGAGTGGAACGCGGCGCTGCCGGAGACCGACTACCTCGTCGGCCTGGGTGAGGTAAAAATGGACGATGCATTCTACAAGGCGGCACGGAAGCTCAAGCTGGTACAGTTGCTCAGCGCGGGGTACGACCGGGTCGATATCGAGGCGGCGCGGCGCGCCGGTGTTCCCGTTTGCAACAATGGCGGCGCGAACGCGGTAGCGGTCGCAGAGCATGCGCTGATGCTCATGCTCGCGGTGTCTCGCCGCCTGGTGTGGCAGCATTCGATGGTGGCGTCCGGCCGGTGGCGGGGCAACGACATAGCCGGGGTGCGGCTTTATGAGATTTATGGGCGTACGCTCGGTATCGTCGGGCTCGGCACGATCGGCAAGAAAGTGGCGCGGCTGGCAAAGGCGTTCGGGCTGACCGTGCAGTATTATGATCTTGTGCGGCTTACCGAGGACCAGGCGGATTCGCTCGGCGTGCGCTTCCGATTGCTGAACGAGCTGCTGCGGACGTCGGATATCGTCTCGCTGCACGTGCCGCTGACGCCGATGACGCGGCACATGATCGGTGCGCACGAGCTGAAGCTCATGAAGCCGAGCGCCTACCTGATCAATACCTGTCGTGGACCGGTCGTGGACGAGCCGGCGTTGTACGAGGCGCTGAGCAATCGTGCGATCGCCGGCGCCGGACTGGACGTGTTCGACCAGGAGCCGCCGGCCGCCGGCAATCCGCTGTTCGGGCTGGATAACGTGGTGCTGACCCCGCACTTTGCCGGCCCTACCTGGGACAATCAGTACAGCCGTTTCCGCAATGCCTTCGACAATGTGCAGCGGGTGGCGCGTGGAGAAAAGCCGCTGTGGGTCATCCCCGAGTTGCGGGAATAAGGTGGATGCCCACTTTCGTGGGCATGACGGGTCTAGAGTCTTCGTCCTCATGGGTTGGTATCATATCAAACAGCAGACGTTCTGCCTTCGCGTCGCGAACGCGGGCGGATTTATGCTCGATCAACGCGTGCAGCGTAGCAGCCCGGAGCCGCGTAATGGATGTGAAGATAATCGGCTCGGTCATCCGCCAACAGGCGCTCGATCGTGGCTTCAAGCGCTCGCCCGTCGATCAGCTCCGCGCTTGTCAGCATGGCGGCCGAATCGAATGCACGGACTGCCAGGCTGCGGATGCGAAGTTGTTCAGGTACGATATCGACGGCATCGAAGGTCGTTTCGCCCTGGCGCACGTAGATCGCGAACCGCATCCGGTATGGTGAGGCGACCGGATGATGCTCATAGTTCACCAGCAGCAGCTCGTCTCCTGGTTCCGAATCGGTCAGGCTCACACGACAGGGGTAGCCTGGCTGGCGATCGTCGGCGATGCGCCGCACCGCGCCACGCTGCGCCAACTCGCTATCCGACAACGCGAATAGCGGAACGAAGTGCTCGGCCGGAAGGCCGGAGATACGAAAACTCATGATTACTGCTCCGGGATGTTCGATGCCCGGGTGATAACAGCAATTCGGGGCCGCCCGCCTTCCGTTCATTGCGGCGGCTCGCTGCCGGCGACGGAATCGCTGAACTGCTATTCGGCAGCCTCGGCGTACGACTCCACCGGTGCGCAGGTGCACACCAGGTTGCGGTCACCATATACATTGTCCACCCGAGCAACCGGTGGCCAGTATTTGGCTTCGCGCACGAATGGCGCGGGAAATGCCGCCTGTTCGCGTGTGTAAGCGTGCGACCAATGATCGGCCATCACTTCACGTGCCGTATGGGGCGCATTCTTCAATGGATTGTCCACGCGGTCCAGCTTGCCGGCTGCGATCGCGGCAATCTCCGCCCGGA
>DATDIC010000026.1:0-2146 GCA_036521275.1 Acetobacteraceae bacterium | reverse complement strand
AAATGCATCGCGGGATGGCGGAGCCGCGGCACTGATTGCGGCGGCACGCGTTGGGGTCGTCGTGCGGTCTTTGGCCATGCCGGGCGAATGACGGCGCGGCTGCGGTGGACGATACCGGGCAATGACGATTTTCTCGGTATCGTGGAATGGATCAGGCGGCGGGATCGGCGGGCTGCCGGTTGGTATCTGATGCCACATTTTTGATGCGGTCGGGCACATTCCTGATGCGGGGAAGCGGGGTACGTAGCTGGCGCGCGCGACCGGGCGGTCACGGGGTTGGTCGGCAGGGGGACGTCTGCGCGGAGGTCTTGGATGCACGGGCGGTCGCTGGATTCCCGCTTTCGCGGGAATGACGGGGAGCGCGCGGGGATGATGGGGATGCGCGGGAACTTCGGCTTTTTGGCGGGTCGCGGTAAGACATGCGGCCATGAAACTCCGCCAGCTTGGCGCGGCCGGGCCGCGCGTTTCCGCCCTGGGTCTCGGCTGCATGGGCATGTCCGGGGCGTATGGCCCGTCCGATCGGGCGGAAAGCATCGCCACCATTCATGCCGCGCTGGATGCCGGCGTCACGCTGCTCGATACCGGCGATTTCTACGGATCGGGCCACAACGAGATGCTGATCGCGGAGGCGCTGCACGACGTGCCGCGGGAGCGGTTCCAGGTCAGCGTGAAGTTCGGGGCGCTGCGCGACGCGGCGGGCGGCTGGGGTGGCTACGATGCGCGGCCGGAAGCGGTGAAGAACTTCGTCGCCTATTCGCTCCAGCGTCTGCGGCTGGATCATATCGACATCTACCGTCCGGCGCGGCTCGATCCGAACGTGCCGATCGAGGATACGATCGGCGCCATCGCCGATCTGGTGAAGGCCGGGTATGTGCGTCATGTCGGCCTGTCGGAGGTTGGAGCTGAAACCATCCGTCGCGCCGCTGCCGTGCATCCGATCAGCGACCTGCAGATCGAGTACTCGCTGATCTCACGCGGGATCGAGGACGGGATCCTTGCGAGCTGCCGCGAACTCGACATCGGCATCACTGCGTACGGCGTGCTGGCACGCGGGCTGATCAGCGGCCACTGGCGCACGGCAACGGCCGATCCGGGTGATTTCCGCACCCGCAGCCCGCGGTTTCAGGCCGGCAATGTCGAGCACAACCTGGCGCTCGTCGATGCGCTGCGGGCGTTTGCGGATGCGCGGCGGGCCAGCGTGGCGCAGATCGCCATCGCCTGGGTGGCGGCACAGGGCGGGGATATCGTGCCATTGGTCGGGGCGCGGCGGCGGGATCAATTGGCGGAGGCGCTGGGTGCGCTCGATGTTGCACTGGCACCCGAAGAGCTGGCCGAGCTTGCGCGGATCGTTCCGAAAAATGCGGCGGCCGGCGAGCGTTATGCGCCGGCGCAGATGGCGCATCTCGACAGCGAGGGGCTGCCTCGGCGCTGATAGGCCGTTGGTCGCATGGCTGACTCTTAGGCGGGCATCCATGGCGAGGGCGGGGGTGCACTGGCAGGTGTTGGATTCCCGCTTTCGCGGGAATGACGGGGTGCGCGCGGTTGGTGTCAGGCGAGTTCGCGTTCCCAGGTCTCGCTGACGAGGTCCTTGCCGAAATGGTGCTCGGGCTGCGCCTCGGTCACGACGAATCCTTCGGAGCGATAGATCGCGCGCGCGGCGGTCAGCACGTCGTTGGTCCAGAGTGTGATCTTCCGGTAGCCGGCGGAGGCGGCAAAGCGGATGCAGGCGCGGACCAGCGTGCGGCCCAGGCCGGCGCCGCGGGTTGATGGCTCCACGTAGAGCAGGCGCAGCCGGGCGACGGTATCGGTGTCTCGCACCAGGAAGACCGCGCCCCGGATCGCGCCGTCCCGTTCGGCGATCCAGCAGCGTTCGCGCGCGGGATCGAAATTCTCGATGAAGCGGGCGGCGATTCCGGCAACCATCGCCTCGAAGGTCCAGTCCCAGCCATATTCGGCGGCGTACAGCGCGCCGTGACGATGCACGACCCAGCCGATATCGCCGGGCTCGGGGGGGCGGAGGATGAACGAACGAAGCGGGTCCGCGGGCGTGGCCCCCAGCAGGTCAGCGGCGGTGGTCAGGGCCGTGACCAGCCGCTTCTGGTCGGTGGGAGGGAGCCGGTTCAGCAAGGCGCCGATCTCGTCGCGG
>DATDIC010000025.1:0-2244 GCA_036521275.1 Acetobacteraceae bacterium | reverse complement strand
GTCAATCGCCGGATATCTGCCGGCTTCGGCGATGCGCCGGTCGAGTATGACGTGCCCGTCGAGGATGCCGCGGACGGCGTCGGCAACCGGCTCGTTATGGTCGTCGCCTTCCACCAGGACGGTGAACAGGCCGGTGATGTATCCGGGGCCGCCCGGATTGGCGTCGAGCCCGGGCCCGGCACGCTCGAGCAGGCGTGGGAGCTCAGCGAACACCGAGGGCGGGTAGCCGCGGGTCGCCGGGGGCTCCCCGGCGGTGAGGCCGATCTCGCGCAGGGCCAGGCAGAACCGGGTGACGCTGTCCATCAGCAGCAGCACCGACTGGCCTTGGTCGCGGAAATGTTCGGCGACGGTGATGGCCGCATAGGCGGCCTCCCGGCGCATCAGGGGCGGTTCGTCGGAGGTGGCGACCACCACGACCGAGCGTTCCAGGCCGCCGGCAAGCTCATCCTCGATGAACTCGCGCACTTCGCGCCCGCGTTCGCCGACCAGGGCCAGAACAGTGACATCGCAAGCCGCGCCGCGTGCCAGCATGCCAAGGAGCGTCGACTTGCCGATCCCGGACCCGGCGAACAGCCCGAGCCTCTGGCCCAACCGGCTGGGCGCGAAGCAATTGAGGGCGCGCACGCCAAAATCGATGCGTGGCCCGAGGCGAGCGCGCCCCGCCGCCGGCGGCGGGGCGGCGCGAACCTTTTGCGGCTGCGTGCCCAGGGGCAACGCACCGCGGCCGTCCAAAGGGCGTCCGAGCGGGTCGACCACGCGGCCCAGCCAGGCGCGGGATGGCGCGAGCCTGGCACCGCCACCGATGGTGAACCCACGCACCTCCGCGACCGCGACGGTTCCGGGTCCCAAGCCTTCCACGGGACCGAATGGCATTGCCTGGGCGAGCCCGCCGCGCATGCCGACGATCTCGGCGGCGATGGTACCGCCGTCGCGGGCCTGCAAGGCGAGACGGTCTCCTATAGAGAGGAACTCCGTCAGCCCGGCCACCTCGATCCCGATCCCGGAGACGCTGACAATGCGTCCTTCGAGACGGAAGGGTGCAAGCTGGCGGATCGTTGCCGAAGCCGCCGCCATTTGTTCAGCGAATTCCCGCTGTATCATTTTATGGGATTCATGGGTCGCGATGGAGTTTGGTACATAATATGATGCGTCACTTCACGGTGAGAGACGATTACGCCGATTAATACGCGCATTTGGTGAAAAAACTATAGCACTATACACGCGATGGTGGTAAAAATCCCGACAGACGATCCACCGAGGTGTAGAATGCGCGTCCTGCTGGTAGAGAATGATCTCGCCGCCGCGCGGGGAATCTCGATCATCCTTCAAAACGGCAACGCGGTGGTCGATCACGCCGATACCGGTGAGGAGGCGCTCGAACTCGCCCGCCACTATGATTACGATATCATGGTGCTTGACCTTACGCTACCGGACATGGAGGGGAATGAGGTCGTGCGGCGAATGCGACTGGCGCGCAATCATACGCCGGTGCTGGTGCTGACGGGGACGGCGCGTCCGGAAGTCAGGGTCAAGGCGCTTAGTCTCGGTGCGGACGACGTGATGGCGAAGCCGTTCGACCGGTCGGAGCTGATCGCCCGGGTGCAGGCTGTGGTGCGGCGAAGCAAGGGGTTCAGCCAGCCCCGATTGCGGATCGGCTCGATGGAGCTGAACCTCGATAGCCGGGAAGTCACTGTGAGCGGGCGGCAGGTTCATCTGACCGGCAAGGAATATGCGATCCTGGAGCTGCTGGTACTGCGAAAGGGCATGGTGCTGACCAAGGAAGCGTTTCTGAACCATCTATACGGCGGCATGGATGAACCCGAGATGAAAATCATCGATGTTTTCGTCTGCAAGCTTCGCAAGAAGCTGGCGATGGCCGGGGCCGATCACCTGATCGGCACGGTTTGGGGGCGGGGCTACATGATCCGCGAACCGGCGGTCGATCTCGATCCGCTGCCAGCGGAGGTACCGGCGGCTCGTGAACCGGCGGCACTCTCGGCGGCCTGATGCATTGGCGTTACCTTCACGGACTATTGGAGAAGACGGGGATGAGAGCTTAGCGGCCGAAAACGCCGGTCATACTGTTAAGGCGAGAATTTCGAGTTCCCTGTAGCTCTTCCGGAAAGGCGTCGTGTGCGGGTGCGTTTGCCCAGGAATCGGCTGAACGGAGATCGCATTGTCGGTCAAGCCGCGCTGTCCCGCGCCATGGTCCGCTTGCTGCTCTTTCGCCGCCCCATGCGGCGG
>DATDIC010000024.1:0-4512 GCA_036521275.1 Acetobacteraceae bacterium | reverse complement strand
GCGCGACGAGGCCGGCACGTTGCGCGCGTTCGCCAATTGTTGCCGTCATCGCGGATCGCTGCTGCTGAGCGGCGGCGGACGCGTGCGGGCGATCCGCTGCCCGTATCATGCCTGGGCGTATCGGCTGGACGGCTCGTTGCTCGCCGCGCCGGCCATGGAACGCAGCGAGGGGTTCGACAAGTCCGCACACGCGCTGGCGCCGATCCGGCTGGAGGAGTGGGACGGGCTGGTGTTCCTGAATTTCGACGCTGACGCGCAGCCGTTGTCGGCGTATTTGGGCGACCTGCCGGGCAAGCTGGGCTGCTATCGGTTCGCCGACATGATCTGCACCTGGCGGCACGAGATCGAATGTCGTTGCAATTGGAAGATGTTGGTGGAGAACGCGCTGGAGGCATACCATACCGGCACCGTGCACGCCGCCACCGTCGGCGCGCAGCACGAGGCGATGATCCCGACGCATGGCAACTGGGTGTGCTTGCAGGTGCTGAGCGATCGGAGCATCGCTGTGCTGGATGAAGAGCCGCCGTTTCCGCCGATCGAGGGCCTGAGCGCGGAGGCGCGGCGGGGCACGTATTTCACGATGATCCTGCCGACCAGCCAGCTCGCCTGTGCGCAGGATTGCATGTGGTGGCTGAGCGTGCGTCCGGTCGCCGCCGATCGGACGGTGCTGTCGCTCGGCGGGTGTTTTCCACAGGAAACGGTTACGCTGCCGCAATTCGGCGAGGCGGCGGCGCGCTATTACGAGCGTTGGCGTCGCGTCGCCGAGGAGGATGTCGGGATTCTGGAACGCCAGCAGCGCGGCGTGTCATCGGTGCTGTTCCGCCCTGGCCGGCTGTCGTGGCGGGACGAGTTGGCGCATGCCGTGCATCGGTGGGTACTGGACCGCGTGCAGTCGGGCTGACGCAACTCCCGCTTGCTCCTATACAGCAGCGGCTCGCTCCGCTGGACAAGGATGCCGGAATGGCCACGCGCCCGCAGATCCGCCGCCGCCGCCGCACCAAGATCATCGCCACGCTCGGCCCGGCAAGCTCGTCGCCCGAGGTGCTGGCGCGCTTGTTTCAGGCCGGTGCCGACGTGTTCCGGCTGAACTTCAGCCACGGCTCGCACGAGGATCATGCCGCCCGGTTCGCGATGATACGTGAACTGGAGGAACGGGTCGATCGCCCGATCGGGATCCTTGCGGACGTGCAGGGACCGAAGCTGCGGGTTGGGCGGTTCGGTGGCGGGCGCGTGCATTTGCAGACCGGCCAGCCATTCCGGCTGGACTTGAATCCGACTCCCGGCAACGCGCAGCGGGTCACGCTGCCGCATCCCGAGATTATTGAAGCCGCAACGATCGGCTGCATGCTGCTGCTGGATGATGGCAAGCTGCGTCTGCGCGTCCTCCGCAAGCGCGAGGATGCGCTGGAGACCGAAGTGGTGGTGGGCGGGCCGCTGTCTGACCGCAAGGGTGTGAACGTGCCCGACGTGGTGCTGCCGATTCCGGCGCTGACAGAAAAGGACCGTGCCGACCTGGATTTCGCGCTTCAACACGGCGCCAGTTATATCGGGCTGTCGTTCGTGCAGCGGCCCGAGGATGTGATCGAAGCGAAGCGTATTGCCGGCGATCGCGCCTGGATCATGACGAAAATGGAGAAGCCGCAAGCAGTCGAGAACCTTGATGAGATACTTCGGTTGTCGGATGCGGTGATGGTGGCGCGGGGCGATCTGGGGGTGGAGATGCCGCCCGAAGAAGTACCGCTGATCCAGAAGCGTATCGTGCGTGCGGCGCGGCAGCTCGGACGGCCGGTGGTGGTGGCGACGCAGATGCTGGAAAGCATGATCAGCGCGCCGGCGCCGACGCGTGCCGAGGCGTCCGATGTCGCCACGGCGGTGTTCGACGGTGCCGACGCGGTGATGCTGTCGGCTGAAACCGCCGCCGGACAGTATCCGTTCGAGGCGGTCAATATCATGGATCGAATCGTCGCACGGGTGGAGCAGGATCCGGGCTGGCGGTCGATGATCAATGCCAGCCGGCCGGAGCCCGAGCATTCGGCCGCGGATGCCATCGCTGCGGCAGCCCGCCAGATCGGACACACGATCGGGGCGGCGGCGATCGTGGCGTTCACCGCTTCCGGCAGCACGGCGGTACGCGTTGCCCGCGAGCGTCCCGACGTGCCGGTGATCGGCTTCACGCCGCATGCGGAGACGGCGCGTCGGCTTGCCGTGGTGTGGGGTGTGCACGCGACGCTGACACCGGACGTGCATTCGATGACGGAGGCGGTGAGCCGGGCGGTGCGCGCTGCACTGGCGGAGGGGTTCGCGCAGCATGGCCAGGAGGTCGTGGTGGCGGCGGGCGTGCCGTTCGGCCATTCGGGCGGCACGAACACGCTGCGTGTGGCCAGCGTGCGGTAGTCTACGGGCGCCTTATCGAAAGGGACGGAATGACCGTCCTGTCGCGTCGTAATGGCGGGCCTTGAGCGCGCATAAGAAAGATTCAACACAGAGGCGCGGAGATTCAGGCCGAGTTCCGCAATCTCTCGCGGTTTGACGATCGCCCCGACCGGCACCGCCGCGCTTTCGTGTCTCTCGCCAAATTTTTTGGCGATCAGTCTGGTCGCGGTTGCCGGCAAACCCTGGGAATTTCGTGGGCTCTCGTCTGGATGCCCGCTTTCGCGCGCATGATGGATCGAGGATCTTCGCGCACCGGTCAATCGCGATCTGCTGTTCGGATATGGTCAGGTGGTCGGGAGTGCGGGAAGCGCGGCGGGCGTGCTTCCCGAGCGGTGGGGTGTCAGGAGCGAAGCGCGAGCAACTCCGCGATCAGTTCGGGCAGGCGGGCGAAGCGCCAGGCGGGGCCGTTGATAGGGACGACCACGAAGTGGTCTGCGGCCCGCCACATGGTCCAGTAACGCAGGGAATTGCCGTCTTCATAGAAGGCAAGGACTTCCTCGTATTCCTCACCTTCCACGCAATGGTCGAGTTCGACGACCATGCGCATGCCTTGATCGGCCGCCCAGTGCTGGAGCATCTGCAAATCGGGGATATCGAAGGCGAGCCCCTTTGGGTAAGGATAGAGGATGTTCCGGTCGCTCATTTACTTTCCTCCCGATCGAGCAGACTTACCCACCCCGATTTTTGTGAAGGCCATGCAGACGGAACGCCACCAGTAATGCGGGCATGGAGAGAAGTTTATCACTCACGGGTTCGTGATTGCAAGAGCTAATTTGAAGATTCTTCTGTTTGGGACTGAAGATTTCGCCTCCACAACAGATATCTTAATGGCTCGCTTCGATTTTTCGGAACGCGGCCTGCAAACCCCGGACCATACGAGATATCGGGATGGCCGGGTTGCCGGCACGCTACGGGCGGGTTCGGCTGTGCCCCAACCGGGCACAGCCGCATGCCCCGGGATCAGCCGTTGTTGGCGTTGTTCCCGTTGAGGTTTACCGCCACGAAGGCCGACTGGCCATCGTGGATGATGCGCAACGCAACAGCGCCGTCGCCGCCGCGCTCTGCATTGCGGATCGCTGTTGCCGCCTGACGGGGGTCCGTGACCGCATGCGTGCCGACGCCGACGATGACGTCACCGGCCTCGATCCCAGCCTGGTCGGCTGGCGATCCCGGCTGAACCTGGGTGACCACGGCGCCCTGCGTGCCGTCCGGCAGGCTGAGCTGGCCGGACACATCCGGCGTGATCGGACCCAGCGCCAGCCCGAGCCGCCCCTGCTGCTCCATCCCGCGCGAGCTGTTCTGCGCGGTCTGCTGGTCGTTCGGGAGCTGGGCGACGTGCAGGTCAACAGTCTGGTCGTGCCCATCGCGCAGCACGCCCAGGTGTGCGGTGTCGCCCGGGTGGATGCCGGCCACATCGACGGCCAGTTCACGCGGCGACTTGACCGGCTGGCCGTTCAAGCTGCGGATCACGTCGCCTGGCTGCAGACCGGCATGCTGCGCCGGCGTGTTCGGCTCCACTCCGGCAACCAGCGCGCCGGTGTCATTCGGCAGGCTGAGCGCCTTCGCCATTGCGGGCGATACGGACTGGGTGGACACGCCGATATAGCCGCGGGTCACGTGGCCGCTGTGCTCCAGGTCCATCGCGATGTTCTTGATCAGGTCGGAAGGGATCGCGAAGCCGATGCCGATCGATCCGCCGCTTGGCGACAGGATGGCGGTATTCATGCCGACGACCTTGCCGTCCTGGGTCAGCAGCGGGCCGCCCGAGTTGCCTTCGTTGATCGGTGCATCGACCTGGATGAACTGGTCATATGGGCCGGCGCCGATATTGCGCCCCATTGCGGAGACGATACCCGCGGTGACCGTTTCCGAAAGCCCGAACGGGTTGCCGATGGCGATCACCCACTCGCCCGGCTCCAGCTTCGCGGAATTACCGAGTTCGACGTAGGGCAGCGGGTGGTCGGCTTCGATCTTCAGCACCGCGATATCGGTGCGCGGATCGGCGCCGATGACCTTGGCCGGCAAGGTCTGGCCGCTGTCCAGTGTCACCGTGATGCGTCCGGCATCCTTGATGACATG
>DATDIC010000023.1:0-5812 GCA_036521275.1 Acetobacteraceae bacterium | reverse complement strand
CAGTTGTGCCAATGCGTGGTTCTGGACCGCATTGAGAATGACTGATCTTGGCGGTGTTGCCCGCAGTAACGGAAGGCGAACGAGCGGCGCGGTGGCGGCAAAGTCGTGGATGGCCGGGACAAGCCCGGCCATAACGGAAGGAGGCCGGCCGTGGCGGAAGGGGGCCGGCTGTGGCGGGCACAAGATGGCAGCGAGCCGGGGACGGAATGTCAGCCGTGCTCCTCGCGGTCGGTCCAGCCCGGTTCCGGGCGGTCGACAAGGTCGGGCTCCAATGCGCCGATCAGGGTCAGGTCGGCGACCGGCGTGCCATCGTCGGCAATCGAGATGATGTCGACATAGCGCGCGCCGAAGCGAAGGTCTTCCGGCAGGTAGACATGGATATCGTGCACGGTGGTCGACAAGGTCGGGTCGCGGGCCTCGACGGTGACGAAAACCTGGGCGCGGTCGGCGATCGCCCGCGCCGCGTCGCAGCCATGCAATGGACTGCGTTCATCGAGGACATGCATCAATGTCCAGGTGAGCGGAAAGATCGGCACGTGCGCTCGTTCCAGATGCAACTCCTGGGCGCGGCGGATCACCTTGCCATCGGCGATGATCTCGGCGACCAGGAGATTCAGCGATGCGGCTGCGTTTGACAGCACGGCGGTACGGGCGTTGCCGAGCCTTACCATCAGCGTGGGCTTGCCGTGGTGCATCGCCACGACGGGATTGGCAGCGAAGATGAGCTTCGCCCGCGGGCGCGAAAAGCGGACGAACGTGAGGCCGGTGAGGATGGCAGTGAAGCCGACGCCGCAGATGATCTCGGTGGCAGCGACGCAATGGCCGTAGAGGCTCGCCGGATACATGTCGCCGTAGCCGACGGTGGCCAGCGTCTCGAGGCTGAAGAAGAACGCGTCGGCAAATTTATATGGCCGGGCGTTCGCGATGGAGCCGGGGACCAACCAGAACAGCGCCGCAAAGACGACGTTCGCCAGCAAGTAGAGCGACAGCAGGAGAATGAGGAATTGCGGCCAGGTCAGCGCGATGGCGAGATGGTAGGGATCGCGCAGGTCGAAGCGCGAGATACCTTTTTTCTGGATCTCGTAGGAGCCGAGGCGGATGCGCGTCGACCTCCCGCCGGGCAGGCGCCGGAGCCTGATACGAGGATCGCGCCGGAGATGCATGCGTGCGTTATGCCGGTTGCGGATGGGCGTTGCACGTCATAGCGGGGGGGCGGTGTGGGGCGGAGGTTGCGGCGCGGCTGCGGTGGGGGTAATTGCGGGCGACAGATGCTTGATCTTGCAGCAAAGACGTGGATGGTCCGTAGAAAACTCACCACCGAGACACGGAGCCGCGGAGAAGGCGACCAGCGAGGCCGGCGTGATCTCCGTGTCTCCGCGACTCCGTGGTGAAACTTTATTGTGCTTGTCGTCCGCGGGGTCAGGACGTTGGATAGCCAGGAAAGGATGGTGCGGAAAATGGCGTGTCGGCGGAACTTGGGGCGAAGCATCGCGAGAGTGGCGGTTGCAGCGGGGCTGGTGTGTGGCGGAGCGGGATGCGCGCAACTGCAGCAGCGGCCCACGGCGGCAACAACACCGAACGTGAACGCGGAGATCGCGCAGGTCGAACAGCGGACCACGCCGATCCAGGCGCCGATCATGTTGCGCGTACGCCCGCAGGGACCCGTGGTCCTGCACCGGGAGACGACGCTGCATACCGGCCGCAAATCCGTCGATGCGTCGATGCAGATGAGCGTTTCGCTGGTGGAAGCCGGCGAATCGATCCGGTTCGAGGGGAATATCACGCGGATGACCGCGGCCGGAACCGAGGTTTCGTGTGGCACTCAGCCGCTCCTGGGATTGCGGGTTGACGTGGATCGCCGGTGGAACGCGCGACGGGAATGGGTGGACCATACGCATGGTTGTGCGGCGAGCGAGCAGCAGCAGACCGGGGACAACGAGTTCGCCACGTTCATTCTTCCGTCCGATGGCGTCGCCACCGGCGATTCGCTGCGGCGCGTGCGCTATGTTTCGCCGGGCGAGTCACCGGCGGGCGATGTGCGCGGGATCGTGGCGGGCATGGCCGACTGGCATGGACATTCGGTCGTGGTCCTGCGCCTGACCGGGTGCACGCGCGCGGAGGTGGAGAAAGCCCCGGTGTCGCTCTGTCCGCACGGGGTCGCTTTGATCGACATCGGATCGGGATTGCCGATCGGCGCGCTGGAGACGGTGAGTGCGAACGCCAACGGCCGCCCGATCACCATAACGACTCGCGTGTACCCGAGCTGACGCGGTTCTGGTTGCAACCGAAACGGACTCGCCGGGGTCGGAGCGGCCCGCTCTTGATCCGGTGCGGCCCGGCGGGTACGGGCAGGACATGGCGGAACAGCTCAGCACGGACGTGGCGATCATCGGGGCCGGGCCGGTGGGGCTGTTCGCGGTGTTCGAGCTGGGGATGCTCAAACTCTCCAGCGTGGTGGTCGATGCGCTGACCGAAAGCGGCGGGCAATGCGCGGCGCTGTATCCGGACAAGCCGATCTACGACATTCCCGGCCATCCGATGATCCAGGCGGGTGAGCTGGTGGCGGCGCTGGAGCGGCAGATCGCGCCGTTCCATGCGCCTCGTCTGCTGGGGCGGCGGGTGGAGGGGCTGAGCGGGCAGTCGGGTGATTTCCGGCTGGTGACGGATGCGGGCGACACGATCCGCGCCAAGGCGGTGATGGTGGCGGCGGGGGTCGGCGCGTTCGGGCCAAACCGCCCCCCGGTGGATGGGCTGGCCGCCTACGAGGCGAGCGGTGCCGTGCGGTACTATGTGCGCCGTCGCGAGGAGCTGCGCGGCAAGCGGGTGGTGATTGCCGGGGGCGGCGATTCGGCGGTGGACTGGGCGCTGGCGCTGCAGGACATCGCGCGGGTGGCGGTGGTGCATCGGCGGGCGAAATTCCGCGCGGCACCAGAGAGCGCGGCGCAGCTTGCGGCAGCGGCGGCGCGTGGCGCGATCGAGATGGTGGTGCCGTATCAACTGCATGCCTTGCACGGCGCGGCTGGGGTGTTGGCGGAGGTGGAGGTCGCCACCTTGCAGGGCGACACCCGTCGGCTGCCGGCGGACGTGCTGCTGGCGTTCTTCGGGCTGGCGATGGATCTGGGGCCGATTGCCGGATGGGGGCTGGACCTGGAACTGCACCATGTCCGGGTGGATCCGGCGACGTGCCAGACCAGCGTTCCGGGGATATTCGCGATCGGGGATGTGGTTACTTACCCGGGCAAGCTGAAGCTGATCCTGCAAGGGTTCAGCGAGGCGGCGGTGGCGGCCCACGCGGCGTTTGCGGTGGTGCATCCGGGGCAGGCGCTGCATTTCGAATACTCGACGACCACGGGCGTGCCGGTGGTTTGATAGCGCGCCGGGTTGGTTCCATTCGTGTGCTGGCGGGTGGGTTTTGGCGCGAGTGGGGCATGGGTTCCCGCTTGCGCGGGAACGACGGTCGCGGGAACGACGAGATGGGCGCGGGGACGGGAACGACGGTCGCCGGGACCGGAATTGAAGCGATTCCAGCCGGACGCGATCTGCGCTATGCTCCCGGTATCGAAACGGCAGACCGGCATGGCAGATCAACAGGACGACGACGCATTGTTCGACCGGCTGGCGAAAAGCCTGGAAGCGGTCCGGTACGATGCCGAACTGGCGCGCACGGGGGGAGTCGCCGGAATAACGGCGAGCGTGACGCGCGCCGAGACGGAGCTTCACCGGATTGCGGGCGAGCTTGCGGAACTGCGCCGGCGCGTGGACGCGCAGGAGCGCTGGGCGGCGGCGGGTGGGAGTGCCGTCGCGCAGTCGGCTGCCGAGATGCGGTCGTTGCGCGAGGCCGTGGAATTGCTGTCCCGACGGGTCGAGGCGCATGAGGCGCGGCTGGCGGTGCGCGAACGGAGCCGGTCCTGGGCGGTCGGGCGGGTCGCTCCGCTGGTCGCGCTGCTGGTCGTGATCCTGGCCGGTGCCGCGGCCTGGGCCGGTTTCGGGCTGCGACCGACACCGCGCGAGCTGGCGGACCGGTTCACCACCCGGCTGGCGGAGCTGGCGGGCTTCCAGCCGCCGCCGCGGATCGAAGCGGCTTCGGTGTCCGCGCCCGAGCGGGCTTCGGTGTCGCGCACGGCGGCTCCGCCGGCGGAACCGGCTCCGTCCACCGCACCCTCGCTGGCGTCCAATGCGCTGCCTGCGCCACCGCTGCCAGCCGTGGCAGTGCCCGCGCCGGCAGCGGGACCGGCGCCAGGGCCAGCGCCAGGGCCAGCAGCCTCGGTCGCTGCGACCCCGGCGGTTGTGCCGCCGGCTGCCGTGACGCCGTCGCCCGTCGCGCGCCCGTCGGCGCCCGCGTCGGCGTCGGGCAGCGAAACTGCGTCTGCCGCGCCGTCAACCGCCACGCCTTCGGCGGGGGAGAACCCGGCATCCGTGACATCGCAGACGATCGATGCGGCGGGTCAGGCTTCCGCCGAGACGTCGCCGGCGAAGCCGGTGCAGCAGGTGCTGCTTCGGGCCACCGCGGATTCGTGGGTCGATATACGCCAGAAGGGCGGACGCACGCTGCTGCGCCGGACCATGAGGCCGGGTGATACGTGGCCGATTCCCGCCGACCCGACATTGCTGCTCAACAGCGGCAATGCCGGACGGCTGGAGCTGGTGGTGGACGGGGTGGCGACTCGGCTGGTGCCAGCAAAGACCGGGACCGTCCGCGATCTGCCGCTGGATCCGGAGTCGATTGCGGCCGATCTGCGGCCGCATCCGTAAGACGCCGGCCGGGCTTTCGCTCCGCCGTCATTCCCGCGCACAGCGGGAATCCAGCGACAGTCCGTTCAATCGCGATTTTGGCGTGGAGGCCCGCTTTCGCGGGCATGACGAAGGGAGGGTCAGCTTCTCCGATCCTCCGGCGTTCGCACCGCTCGACGATCCCCGGACGATACTGTCGGCATCAGCCGGCGAAGAGCGGGCTTTCGGGAAGACGGGCACCGCCGTCCACGACGATGGTTTCACCGGTTATGTAGCTCGATTCGTCGCTGGCGAGGAACACCATCGGGCCGGCGATTTCCTCCGGGCGACCGAGACGCTTGGCCGGGATGAAGTGCGACATGCGCTCGGCGCCGAAGCGGGCCTTGAGCCCCGACAGGCCCGGTGTGTCGATGTAGCCGGGCTCGATGGCGTTCACGGTGATGTTGTCGGCCGCCAGCTCGATGGCGGCGGTGTGGATGAAGCCGGTGACCGCGGCCTTGGATACGGCATAGGCGCCGGAGCCCGGCATCGAAACCTTCGGGCCAGTGACCGACGAGGTGATGATGATGCGTCCGGCACCTTGCTTGCGCATGTGCGGCAGCGATGCCTGCGTCAGCGTGAAGCAGGCTTTCACGTTGACGTTGAAAAGCCGGTCGAGGGTTTCGAGGTCCATCTCCTCGATGCTGTTGCGGCCGAAGGCGGCGGCGTTGTGAACCATGATGTCGAGCCGGCCACAGGTGGCGGCGGCCTCATTTACCATGGCGCGCGTGGCAGCATGGTCGGCGATATCGACCTGGCGGAGGATGGCGTTGCCGCGTTCGGCCTCGATCAGGCGCAAGGTGTCCTCACCATGCGCGGCGGTGCGCGTGGCAATGACGACGAGGGCGCCTTCCCGCGCGAAGGCGATCGCGATGGCGCGGCCGATGCCCTGGCCGGAGCCGGTTACGATGGCAACTTTTCCGGTGAGCCGGGTGGCCATGTGGTGTCCTTTCTACGGCGGATCGCGGTTGGGTTCCGATTGCGGCGGCGCGTGTGGTTGGTTGCGAGTTGGTGAGGGCCGCTGCACTGCCCGGCGAACCTT
>DATDIC010000022.1:0-20732 GCA_036521275.1 Acetobacteraceae bacterium | reverse complement strand
CCGTATCGCGACCGGCCCGGCTTCGGCACGCTGGTGGAGGCAATGTCGGGGTTCGCCGCCAAGAACGGGTTCGAGGATCGGGCGCCGGTGCTGCCGCCGCTGGCGCTGGCCGACATGGTCTCGGGCCTCTATGGCGCATACGCGGTCATGGTGGCCCTGCGTGTGGCCGAGCGCGGCGGCCCTGGGCAGGTCATCGATCTGCCGTTGCTGGACCCGATCATGTCGATCCTCGGGCCGGATGCGGCCATCCATCGCGTCAGCGGTGAGATGCCCGCGCGCACCGGCAGCCGCTCGGGCACCACCACGCCGCGCAATGTGTGGCGGACAGCGGACGGGCGCTTTATCGCGATTTCTGCCTCGATGCAGGCGATGGCGGAGCGGCTGTTCCACGCCATCGGCCGCCCCGACATGATCGAGGATCCGCGCTTCCGCACCAACACCGAACGGGTCCGCAATGCGGATGCATGTGAGGCACCCATTGCCGCGTTCATCGCCGCCCGCTCGCTGGAACAGAATATGCAGGTGTTCCGAGCGGCGGACGTGACTGCCAGCCCGGTCTACGAGATCGATCAGTTCCTCGATGATCCGCACGTCCAGGCCCGCGGCATCGTGGTGGAAGCGCCGGATCGTGAAGCGGGCTCGGTGCTGATGCACAACATCGTGCCGCGCCTGTCGGACACGCCGGGCAGACTGCGCCGCCCAGCTCCGGGTCTTGGGGAGAACACGCGCGAGGTGCTGGAGGGGCTCGGCTATTCGGCGGACCGAGTGACGAGGCTGGCTGATGATGGAGTGGTGCGCGTAACGGGATGAGTGTGTACCCGCTCTGAGCTCACGGGGCGAAGGCTGCGGACCAGCACAGACCAGCCATCCCAAGGACCGGCTTTTCCCGATAGCGCGCGACATCCAGTTTGACGCTGGCACGGCGATGGAGTTTGGCATGCGATGGCATGCGGCGATGGCGGGATTGGCGGCCAGCCTGGTCGGCATCGGCCTCGGCCGTTTCGCCTACACGCCGTTGATCCCGGCGCTCGTGGGCGCGCATTGGTTCCCCGCCACGCAGGTCGTCTATCTCGGTGCCGCCAATCTGGCCGGGTATCTGGCCGGCGCGCTGGTGGCCCGGCGACTTGCGGCAGCAGCATCCGCGCGCACAGTGCTGCGCGGGATGATGGTGCTGGCGAGCCTTAGTTTCTTTGCCTGCGCCGCGCCGATTTCGGTGGGCTGGTATTTTGCCTGGCGCTTCGCGGCCGGTGCCGCGGGCGGGGTGATCATGGTGCTGGCTGCGCCCACCATATTGCCGGTCACCGACCCGGCGCGTCGCGGGCTGGTGGGCGGAATGATCTTCACCGGCGTCGGGCTGGGCATAGCGGCCTCTGGCACTCTGGTGCCGCTGCTGCTGCAGGCAGGGTTGCCAACGACCTGGTGTGGGCTCGGGGTACTGGCGCTGGTGCTGACCGTCATCGCTTGGGGCGGCTGGCCGGCGGTCGGCCCGCAGCCGGCGCGAGCAAATGCGGACGCAGCGGCGCCGCTGACACTCGGCGTCGGTGCGCTGCTGGTCGAATATGGCCTGAATGCCGCCGGGCTGGTGCCACACATGGTGTTCCTGGTGGATTTCATTGCCCGCGGGCTGGGCGCGGGGCTGGCGGTGGGCGGGTTCTACTGGGTGGTATTCGGGCTGGGCGCCATGGCGGGCCCGTTGCTGGCCGGAGCAGTGGCTGACCGGATCGGGTTTGCCGGAACGCTCCGGCTGGGATTCCTGATCGAGTCACTGGCCGTCCTGCTGCCCGCGCTCACACGGGCGGCACCTGCCCTTCTGCTGTCCAGCGCCGTCGCCGGCGCGTTCACGCCCGGGGTGGTGCCGCTGGTGCTTGGGCGTGTGCACGAACTGCTGCCCGGCGATCCGGTGGGGCAACGCGTCGCCTGGAGCTGGACGACGATCGCGTTTGCGTTGTTCCAGGCCGCCGGCGCGTATCTCTATTCGTTCCTGTTCGCCCGCAGCGGCGGCGACTATGCGATGCTGTTCGCCATCGGCACCGGAGCTCTGGCACTGGCACTGGCGATCGAGCTGGCGGTGGCAGCGCGCGTCCGCGTCCTACGCGTGCTCTGACAAGCAATCACTTCATGGCATGCCGGCCAGCCGGTGGAACAGGGCAGTGAAACGAGAAGCGTCGCGGATGAACACGGGCGGCTGGCCCAAGGCGGCGGGCACGGTCACGTGCTGGCCGCCCGAGTGGGTCCCGCCCGACCAGAGATGTGTCCAATCGGCGCCTGCCGGGAGATATGCGCGCCACGACTGCGCCCCGTCCGCGGCGACGGGCGCCACCAGCAGATCGGGTCCGAACAGGAACTCGTCCTGCACCGCGTATCCCGCCGGGTCGTCGGGAAATTCCAGGAACAGGGGCCGCTGCATCGGCAACCCACGCGTCGATGCATCTGTTACCACGGCGCGCCGATACGGACCCAATTCCCGGAACAGCCGCGTCATCCGCGCGAAATGCGCCAGCAGCACCGATGAGCTGTCGATCTGCAAGTTCTCGTCCGGCCGGTTGCCTTCATGCGTGCGCATCACCGCGGTGAACACCGCCATTTCCGCCCAGCGCATCAGTAGTTCCGGCGTTCGTCGGTTGCCGTAGAGGCTCATGAATCCGCCGATATCGCTGTGATGATACGGATTGCCCACCAACCCGGATGACAATGCTGCGCAGATCGCGCTTGGCAGTCCGTCATGGCGTGAGAAATCGACCGACTGGTCACCGCCCCACAGCAGCGGACAGTATCGCTGCACACCGCTGAAGCCGGAGCGCATGAAGAACAGCACGTCGCCGGTACGCCCGGCTTCGGCCACCGCGCGCGCGTTCACCTCCGCCCATAATCGCGGCCAGGCGTTGTGCAGCAGCATCGGATCGCCGGCGGTCAGAACCGCGTCCACCGGCACGAATTCCCCGAAATCCGCCATCCAGCCGCCTACTCCAAGGTCCAGCATGTTCCGCTTCAGGATCCGGTCGATGAACCAGCGCCCCGCCGCGGGGTTGGTGAAATCGACCATGCCGCCGGTGAAGCTGCCGAAATCGACGCGATACGTATCGCCGGCTATGTTGCGAATGAAAAGACTGCGCGCTTCGGCTTCCCGAAACAACTCTCCTTCTGTGTTGAGGTAGGGATTTGCATAAGCCAGGAAGCGAATGTCACGTGCTGCCAGGTCGGCAATGCGGCGCGGCAGGTCGGGATAGCGCTGCGCGTCCCATTGCCAGTTCCAGAACAGACGGCGGCCGAAGGGGGTTTGCCGGATACCAGCCCAGTCCTCGCACCACAGGCCGGCAACATGGACGCCGGCATCGATGATCCGCTCCAACCGCTCGAAGCTGCGCGCGCCGTCCTTCAGCCCGATGATCGCGCCCGTATCGGTCCACGCGGGAAGTGCGGGCGGGCGGCCGAAACGACCCGACAGCATTGTCACCAGACCGTGGAGATCCGCCGCGTGCAGCTCCAGCGTCAGGGGCAGCGCCCAGACTTCCAGTTCGTGAAATGCCTCGCGCCGGAAATCCAGCGCCGTATAGGCGGTGGTTTCGAGATGCACGGCATAGCGGCGCGACGAAATGAAGCTCGGCTGCGGGGCATACGTCATCCACCATGCCCCGCCGCGTCCGCCATCGCGATCCGCGTGCCAGGTCAGCAGGTTGCCCGGATCGCGCCCCACGCCCGGCTCGGAGACCCAAAGCGGGAACCTGCGGCCGCGCAGATCGAGATACGAGAATTGCTCTCCGCCACCCCAGACATGCTCTTCCGGCTCGGCGAACAGGCGTATCCACACCCGATTGATCGCCGGATCGGTTGCAGTGAAAGCAAGCGTCGCGCTGTCATCGCCAGCAGTGATGCCTATCGAGACGACCGGCTGCGCCGAACTGTTGATGTGACAATCGAGCCGCCAAACGGATGCGGCCGACACTATCTTTATATGCCGCAGCGCGATCCGCTCGGTCAGGTAGTCCTCAATGTCGAAATAGCCATTGTGCATCGCGATTTGCGGCTCCCCGCGGCCGACGAACAGGAATGGCGCGCTGGGGACGTGCCGGATCAACTTTCTGCCGGCCAGCACGAGCGTAAATCCGTCGGCGTCGGTCTCGATCTGCATGCGCCTCAGCCCTTTATGCCGCCTGCGGTCAATCCGGCCAGGATACGCTGCTGGAACAGGATGATCAGCGCGGTCACCGGTACGATTCCAACCACCAGTGCGGCCGAAATCTCCGGCCAGGGGAACGCGAACTCGCCCTGGTACAACGTAATCCCCACCGGCAGGGTGCGGTACGCCGGATTAGAGTTGAACGAGAGCGCCAGCAGAAACTCGTCCCAGGAATTAACGAATGCCAGGATCCCCGCGGTCGCCAGGCCGGGGGCCGAGAGTGGCAGCAGCACACGCACCAATGCGCCGACCCGCGTGCTGCCGTCCACCATGGCCGCGTTTTCCAGGTCCACCGGAATGCTTTCGAAAAAACTCACCAGCACCAGGGTGCAGATCGGCAGGCTGAGCACCGTATACGGCAGCACCAGCGCAACATAGGTATTGAGCAGACCGAGCGCGCGCAGGGTCTGGAACAGCGGCACGAGCAGTGTCACCAGCGGGAACGTGGATACCGCAATGATTGCCGCCAGCGCGAGGTCACGAAACGAAATTTCAAGTCGCGCCAGCGCATAGGCGGCCATCACCGACACCAGCAGCGTCAGTGCCGTAGACGCGCTGGCCACGATCAGGCTGTTGGCCAGGTAGCGCAGCAGCGGCTGATCGTGGAAGGCGTGCACGTAGTTCGTCAGCGTTGCCGCGACGGGCAGGTAGGTGATCGGCGTACGCGTCAGCTCCGATTCGGTTTTGAGCGACGTGAGCAGGATCCAAATTGCCGGAAACAAGCCGTTCACCAGCACCAGGAAAGCGGCAATCGACCGCAGCGGCGCCCCACGCTGGATCACCCCCCGCGGGATCAAGCTTGGGTCCTGATCTGGCGCAGATAGACCACGCTGACCATCATGCTGATCAGGAACATGATCACCGCCAGCGTGGAGCCGTAGCCCAGGTCGAGGAAATCCACCGTGTTCTGATAGACGTACATCGCCAGCGTGCGCGTGGCGTCGCCAGGACCACCACGGGTCATGGTGAACGGGATGTCGAAAGTCTGCAGCGCAGTGATGGTGCGGAAGATCATCGCCACCACGATCGCCGGCCGCAGCATGGGCAATGTGATGAAGACGAACTGACGGATCCGTCCCGCTCCATCCACATCCGCCGCCTCGTACAGTTCAGGCGGAATCGCCTGCAATCCGGCAAACAGGATCAGCGCCACGAAAGACGATGTCTTCCAGATCGTGGTAATACAGATCGCCGCCATCGCCAGCACCACGGAATTGAACCAGATTGGCTGCGGCAGGCCGGCTCTGCGCAGCAGATCATCCACGACGCCATATTGAGAGTTGAAGAACCAGGCGAAGATCAGCCCGGTGAAGGCAAGCGGCAATGCCCAAGGCACCAGCAATGCCAGCCGCACCGGCCAACGTCGGCGGAACGGCAGGTTGGCAACCAGCGCCAGGGTCATGCCGACCACCAGGGCCCCTGGTACGGTTACCACCGCAATGATCGCGGTGTTCTTCAGTGTCTGCCAGAACACCGGATCCTGCACCACCGAAACATAATTGCCAATCCCGGCGAATTGCGCCGGCACCCCGGAGGTCAGGTTCAATTGCAGGAAGCTGGTCCAGACCAATCTGCCCACCGGGTAGATCACGATCAACGCCAGCAGCAGAGAGGCCGGGGCCAGCAACACCGCGGCCAGCACCGCCGGCCGCGGATCGAGCCAGGTGCGATGCCGGCGAAGGCTCGATCGCGCACCTGCTACGGAGACGGACATAGGATCAACGCAGCACGCGCCGCAGCCGTGCACCCATTTCCGTGGCACCCGATTCGGGTGTCTTCGTGCCTGCCAGAACGGCGTTTACCGTCGAGCGGATAATCTCGCTGACCTGGTTGTAGATTGGCACGGCCGGGCGCGAGCGTGCCGTCTGCACCACTGGCAGTGCCTGCGCGAACCACGGATCGGCCTTCAACACCTCCGGGTCCTCGTACAGCGTCGGGAACACCGGCAGCAGCGAGGCATCCACCGCGAGCAATTTCGAAATGGCCGGCGTCGACAGAAACTTCACAAGCTTCACCGCTTCGTCGCGATGTTTTGAAAAGGCGGAGGCACCCCATTGCCATCCACCGAGGCAACTCGCCGGCTTGCCGCCGGAAACGGACGGCAGCACCGCTACGGCGACCTTGCCTCGCACCGCCGAATCCGCTCCCTGGAAATCTGCCCAGCCATAGGACCACAGGACCGCGAAGATCGCCTTGCCGGCCTGGAAGTCCTTGCGCGTGTCATCGGTGGCGATTTCGGCCACGTTCTTCGGCGCCACACCCTGCTTCACCAGATCAGCCCACATTGCCAGCGCCTTGATGGCGGCCGGCTGATCGAACGTCAGATGGCCGCCCTGCTCCAATGACTGCCCCATGCTCCAATAGGGCAGCAGAAAGGTGCAGACGGCGCCCTCGATCGCTTTGCCCTGGAAATTCACCCCCTGCAGCGAGGGGTCATGCTCACCGGCCAGGATCGTCTTCGCTTCGGACGCCAGCTCGTCCCATGTGGTAGGTGGTTTCATATGGTATTTGTCGAGCAGGTCCTTGCGGTAGTACAGGAACATTGCGTCGGCAAACGCCGGCAACGCCACGACATCGCCTTTCACCGTGTCGGCCTTCGCATATTCCGGCAGGTACTGCTGCATGAACTTTCCTGGATCACCGATCGAACTATTCAGCGGAACCAGCCATTTCGCCGTGGCGAACTGCGCCGGGCGGATGATGTCGAGCAGAAATGCGTCAAGCGTGCTGTCACTGGCCGACAGCACGGTGTTGAGGTACTGTGCCTGCACGTCGGAAGTCGCGCCGCCGACTTCAATCTGCACGCGTAGGCCCGGATTGCCCGCTTCAAAGCGATCCAGCGCCTTCCGTATCACCGGCTGCGAAACCTGGCCCGACACGAATAGCTTCAGCACGGTATCCGCGCGCGCCGGCACTGCCAGCAGCATCAGGAGACAGATCAGCGAAAGCCTGAGCGGCATCGCACGTTTCCTTCCCGGGACACCATAGCCTAGGCCAGAACCATAGCGCACCGAAATGGGGCGACCGCTTGCAGCGTGGACTTTCCCGGATCACCCTCACAACAACACCGTGAGGGCGTACATGTCCGAGCACTCCCCCGTCTGGCGTTCCATGTTCTTCGTGCCGGTGATTGCGCCGCAATGATCGACCGTGCTCGCCTGTTCACCGCTGATCGTCCCCGGCGCCCGAACGTGATGGCGCGCGATCACGTCGTGGTGTCCGGGCATTACTGGGCTTCGCTGGCGGGGCTGCAGGTGTTGGAAGCGGGCGGTAACGCGGTTGACGCCGGTGTAGCCACTGGCCTGGCGATCGATGTGCTGGAGAGCCAGTATGTCGGCTTCGGCGGAGTGGCGCCGATCATGCTGTATCTCGCCGAACGAAACGAGGTCGTCGTGGTCAGCGGCGTAGGACCCTGGCCCGCTGCCGCGCACGCAGAATACTTCCACACCCACCATGATGGTCGCATTCCGGATGGCATCCTGCACACCGTTGTTCCGGCCGCATCCGCGAACTGGATCGCGGCGCTGGAACGCTACGGAACCATGTCGTTCGGCGAGGTGGCCGCCGCTGCGATCCGGTTTGCACGCGATGGGTTTCCGACGTACCCGTTCCTGGCGGAGATCATCGCCGCAAAGCAGAACGAAATCCAGCAATGGCCGGACACCGCGGCAATCTTTCTGCCCGGCGGACGCGTACCGGACGTGGGGACGCCATTCGTGCAGGCCGATCTGGCCGCCACACTGCAATACATGGTCGATGAGGAGCGTTCGTCAGAGGGTCGGCGCGCCGGCCTGCGTGCCGCGCATGATGCATTCTATCGCGGGGATATTGCCGCCGCCATCGCACAGCACCAACGCGCGAACGGTGGTTGGCTGACGGCAGACGATCTCGCAGCGTTTCAGGCACGCTTCGAGCCACCCTGCCGCGGCACGTTCCGCGGTACGGACATATTCGCGTGCGGCCCATGGTCGCAGGGTCCGATGCTGTTGGAGGCGCTGAACATCATCGAGCCGCTGGACCTGCGCGCAATGGGGCACAACAGCGCGGAGTACATCCATGCCGTCGTGGAGGCGCTGAAAATCGCCGCCGCTGATCGCGAGGCCTGGTTCGGCGATCCGGACTTTGAGGACGTCCCCCTGAAGATTTTGCTGTCCGAGCCCTACACCGCAACGCGGCGTGCGCTGTTCGACCCGCGCCGCGCCTGGCCGATGATGCCGCCGGCCGGCGATGCCGGGCGCCCTGCCCGCCCCTGGCACCCCGACCCTTCCGCGGCCGGCCACGCCGGCTCAGCGCGTCCCGCCACATCGTTCCTGTGCATCGCCGATCGGCACGGCAACATCTTCGCCGCAACGCCCAGCGATGGCACGATCGGCGGCCCTGTTGTGCCGGGCACCGGCATCCTTCCGTCCATGTGGGGGTCGCGGGGCTACACCGCGCCCGATCATCCGGCGCGCATCGGTCCCGGCCGCCGGCCGCGCATGTCCGCAAACCCCGCCATCGCCATCCGTCCCGGCGAGTGGATCATGCCATTCGGGTCCCCAGGCAGCGAAGTGCTGGGGCAGGCGATGGTGCAGGCATTCCTTAACATGACAGTGTTCGGGATGGACCCGCAATCGGCGGTCGAAGCGCCGCGGGTGGCGAGCTATTCGTGGCCGGAATCAGCATTGCCGCATTCGTATCGCCCCGGCCGCCTGAATGTTGAGGCTGATATCGGCGAAGATGTCATCGTGACCCTCGCAGCGCTCGGCCACGTGATCGAGCGCTGGCCGGCACGCAAATATCTTGCCGGCTCCGTGTGCACGATCTTGTCCGACCAGCCATCCGGTGTGAAGTGGGCGGGGGCCGATCCACGCCGCACGGCCTATGCGATTGGGTGGTAATCCCGTTCCAGGAATACCTGAAACCAATGGAGACGTTCTAGCATGAAGATCACGGCGCTGATTCCCTGGCTGGTCCGCGTGCAGGGCACCAGTTGGGGCGAGTATTTCTTCGTCGAGGTGAAGACCGACCAAGGCGTGACGGGCTGGGGAGAGATTACCACCACCACGCACATGGCCAACCGCGCCGTGGCCGGCATCATCCGGCAATTGAACGATCTCCTGGTCGGCGAGGACCCGGCGCGGATCGAGCACATCTGGCACAAGGTGTTTCGCTCGTTCACCTATATGGGCACGCGGGGCGCAACGTCGCACGTGGTCAGCGGCATCGACATCGCGCTGTGGGACATTCGCGGCAAGGTCTTGGGATTGCCGATCTACGAGTTGCTGGGCGGGAAGCTGCGGGACGATATCCTTCTGTACACCCATCCGGAGCGGTCGAAGATGGATACCGACGAGGGCTTGGAGCGGGAAATCCGCGGCATCATCGAATCCGGCCACACAGCACTGAAGTTCGACCCGTTCCCGCATCTGGGTGCGGGTGGATCACGCAATGACGACTACCTGGACGGAGAAATGAGCCGTGAGGGCGAGAAGATCGCCACCAGGATGACAGCGCGGGTAAGAGAGATTGCCGGCCCGGATATCGAGGTGCTGATCGACGCGCATGGCCGCTTCAATGTGCCGACCGCGATCCGCTTGTGCCGGTCCCTTGAAGATGCTGCCAATATCGATTGGTTCGAGGAACCGGTTCCGGTTGAAAGCTATCACGCGCTGCGGCAGGTGCGCGAAAAGGTCCGAGCGCACATCACGGTAGGCGAGCGGCTGCATACGCGGTGGGAGTTCGTGCCGATCCTGGAGAACCGGCTGGCCGACTACATCATGCCGGACGTGACCTGGACTGGCGGGATCAGCGAGCTGAAGAAGATCGCGACTATGGCGGAAGCATACTACGTGCCGATCTCACCGCACGACGCCAGCGGGCCCATCAACGTACTGGCGGGGGCTCATGTGATGATGACGGTGCCAAATTTCTACCGTCTGGAGACGTCACGGTGGGATCTGAGCAGGTATAACCAGTTCATCCAGGAGCCGCTGAACAATTCGGGAGGACGGCTGCACATCACGAGCGCGCCAGGGTTGGGAGTGGATATGAACATGGAATATCTGCGGGCGAATGCACTGGATGGGTTCAGCGGATAGCGGGCACCGCCTGCTGTGCGATCGTATCGAATGTTTCGAGAACCAGGGTGAAGCTCCTCTCGGCCCTGCTCCCCCTTGGACCTTCAGATCGGCTGCAGCAAGCCCGCCCGGGGGGTCGCTGCATGCTCCTTCAGCACCGAATCCGTCGCCGGATCCAGCTCCTTCAGCAGCACATCGTAGCCCCACAGATCCGCCAGATGCTGCAACACATGCCGCGCATCGCGCTCCTCCAGCAACACACGGTTCAACGCCCGATGATGCAGGATCAGCCGCCGATCGCCATCCAGATTCACATCCGCCACCTGAATATCAGGGAGCGTCCACGCGATATCGTACTGCTTGGCCAACGCCCGCTGGATTTTGCGGTAGCCGCGCTCGTCATGAATCGCCTCAACCCGCAGGTTTGGCTCATTGGCGTCATCCATGACATGGAAAAGCCCGAACTGCCGAACCATCCGCGGGCTCAGGAACTGTAGGATGAAGCTTTCGTCCCGGTAATTGGCCCAGCAATCGCGTAGCACGGCCATGGCATCGCCGGTACCGGCGATGGCCGGGAACCAGTGCTGATCCTCCGCCGTCGGCTGGGTGCAGATGCGCTCGATGTCCTGCATCATCGCGAACCCGAGCGCATACGGATTGATCCCGCTATAGCGCGGGTCGTCGAAATCCGGCTGGAACACCACGTTCGTATGGCTGCGCAGAAACTCCACCATCGCGCCGTCAGTCAGCAGCCCTTTCTCATGCAACCGGTTCATGATCCGGTAGTGCACGTAAGTGGCACAGCCCTCGTTCATGACCTTCGTCTGACTCTGCGGATAAAAGTATTGCGCAATCTGGCGGACGATGCGCAGCACCTCCCGCTGCCAGGGTTTCAGCCGTGGTGCGGTCTTCTCCAGAAAGAACAGGATATTTTCCTGAGGCAGTTCAAGAAGCGCCCACCGCCGTTCTTCCACAGACCGATCTGGTTTCGCCTCTCCGCTCTGCGGCACGGTGCGCCACAGATCGTTGAACATGTGCTCCTCATGTTCACGACGCTCGCGTTCGCGCCGCTCTTCTGATCGCAGGTCCATACTCCGGCGCCGTGGATAACGATGAACCCCATGGTTCATCAGTGCGTGCGCCGCATCCAACAGCCGCTCTACCGCCGCTTCGCCGTACTTCTCCTCACACTGGGAGATATAGCTCTTCGCGAATTCCAGGTAATCCAGGATTCCGTCGGCATCCGTCCATTGCTGGAACAGGTAGTTGTTCTTGAAGAAATGGTTGTGCCCAAAGGCCGCGTGCGCAATCACCAGCGCCTGCATCGTCGCCGTATTCTCCTCCATGATGTAGGAGATGCAGGGGTTCGAATTGATTACGATTTCATACGCCAGCCCTTGCATGCCGGCCTTGTACATCGCCTCGTTGCGGGCAAAATGCTTGCCGAACGACCAGTGCTTGTAAAACAGCGGCATGCCGATCGAGGAATAGGCGTCCAGCATCTGCTCCGTACCGATCACCTCGATCTGGTTCGGATACACGTCCAGCCCCAGTTCGCCCAGCGCAATCGCCTCGATTGCGTCGTACGCGCGCTGGATTGTCGAGAACTCCCAGTCGGCTCCCTCGAACAACGGACGGACAGCGTTGGGATTTATGTAGTTCATGCAGGTGCGGCTCCCGCTGGCGCCTCTTTCCGCGCGAACAGCTCGCGGAATACAGGATAGATGTCACGCCGATGGTTCACCTTGCGCATCGCCATAGGCGCGCCGGCGCGACAGATGTCGCTATAGGTCTGCCACAAGTCGCTGTCGCGGCGAATGAAGCCCGGCGGGAAATGCTCGGAATCGCGCCCCACTTCCAGATAGGCGTAATATTGGCATACCGGCAGGATGCAGTTGGCCAGCAAGTCGGCCGTCCGCTCATTATCAGACGCTGTGTTGTCGCCGTCCGACGCTTGCGCGGCATAGATGTTCCAGGAATCCGGGCTGAAACGCTCTGCTACGACTCGGCGCATCTCTTCCAGCGCTGTGGAAACCACCGTCCCCCCGGTTTCCGGCGAATGGAAGAATGTATCCTCGTCCACCTCCGCCGCCTGATGTGTATGCCTGATGAACACGACTTCCACGTGCTTGTACTTGCGCCTGAGAAAAATGTACAGCAACACGTAGAACCGCTTCGCCAAGTCCTTCATGTGCTCGGTCATCGAGCCGGACACGTCCATAAGGCAGAACATCACAGCCTGTGCGACCGGCTTCGGATGCGCTTCGAACCGCCTATACCGCACATCCACCGGATCGATGTACGGGATCAAGCTGGTGCGGCGAAGTTTGCGTTCGAGCTCTTCCAGCAAGACTGCCCGCCGAGCATCGTCTTCCGCCAGAGCGCTGATCTGTTCGCGCAGTGCGCGCAGTTCTTCAGTCTTCGGCCGCCGCAGTGCAATCCGCCGCGCCAACCCGTTTCGCACCGTCCGCATCAGCGCCAGGTTGGCCGGCGAACCATTTACCGAATAGCCGGCTCGCTCCCAGCTCACACTTTCGGTATCCACGACACGCCGCTTGGCGAGGTCCGGAAGCTCCAGGTCTTCGAGAAACAAATCGACGAACTCATCCCGGGACAGCGCAAATCGGAAATCATCCTGCCCGTCGCCGTCCGGGCTCCCCTCGGATCCAGACCCGCCCGATCCTCCGGGTGGGCGCGGGATCGTATCACCCGCCACGTACTCCTTGTTCCCGGGCAGCAGATGGTCGCGGATGCCGCCCGTCAGGCTGCGATGGAATGATGGCTCATGCACCCCCTGCGCGGGCAGCGAAACTTCACCCGCCTCGTCAGCGTCCTTGATGCTGCGGCTGCTCGTGCTCTCGTGTACGGCCTTGCGGATCAGCGACTTCGCACGCCGCATGAAGCGCTGGCGGTTAGCGAGGCTCTTGCCGCCGGGATTGAGACGACGGTCAACGATGTGCATAGGCCAGTTATCCCCTCGCCGTCGTGATCCTACCCTGCCTGCTTCACTCGCATGTACCACTCCACCAGCCGCCGGACCTGCCGTTCCGTGTACTGCCGATCCGTCATGCGATCCACGAACTCGGCATGTTTCTTCTCGGTTTCGCTGTCCTTCTTCGAACCGAAGCTGATCACCGGCAGCAATTCCTCCACTTGGGAGAACATCCGCCGCTCGATCACCTCCCGAATCTTCTCATACGATGTCCACGAGGGGTTCCTGCCCCCATTGTTCGCCCGGGCGCGCAGGCTGAACTTCACAACCTCGTTACGAAAATCCTTGGGGTTGGCGATACCCGCCGGTTTCTCGATCTTCGTCAGCTCCTGGTTGAGCAGTTCGCGATTGAGAAGCTGTCCCGTATCCGGATCTTTGAAGTCGATATCCTCGATCCAGGCATCGGCATATGCGACATACCGGTCGAACAAGTTCTGGCCGTAGTCGGAGTATGATTCCAGGTAGGCCTTCTGGATTTCGTTACCGATGAACTCAGCATATCGCGGCGCCAACTCACCCTTGATGAACTCCAGGTAGCGCTTCTCCGTCTCTGCCGGAAGCTGCTCGCGCCGGATCGACTGCTCCAGCACATACATCAGGTGCACCGGATCTGCGGCAATCTCCGTCGTATCATGATTGAAGGTCGCCGCCAGAACCTTGAAGGCGAACCGCGTCGAAGCTCCGTCCATTCCTTCTTCGACGCCGGCCGCGTCCTTATATTCCTGCAGGCTGCGGGCGCGCGGATCCGTTTCCTTCAGGCTTTCGCCGTCATAGACCCGCATCTTGGCATACAGGGTCGAGTTCTCGTGGCGCCGCAGCCGGGTCAGCACGGAAAACCGAGCCAGCATCTCCAGCGTAGCCGGCGCGCACGGCGCTTCCGCCAGCTCCGAGCTCGATACCAGCTTGTCGTAAATCTTCTGCTCCTCGGTCACCCGCAGGCAATACGGAACCTTGATCACGTAGATACGATCGATGAAGGCCTCGTTGTTGCGGTTGTTCTTGAAGGTCTGCCACTCCGCTTCGTTTGAGTGGGCCAGGATAATTCCATTGAACGGGATGGCGCCGATATTCTCCGTGCCGATGTAATTCCCCTCCTGTGTCGCCGTCAGCAGAGGGTGCAGCATCTTGATCGGCGCCTTGAACATCTCCACGAACTCGAGCACGCCCTGGTTGGCGCGATTGAGCCCGCCGGAGTAGCTGTACGCGTCCGGGTCGTTCTGCGCGTGCAACTCCAGCTTGCGGATATCCACCTTGCCGACCAGCGATGAAATGTCCTGGTTGTTCTCATCGCCGGGCTCGGTTTTGGCGACCGCGATCTGCCGCAGCCGCGACGGCATCATCCGCTTGACCCGGAAGCGGGAGATATCACCCTCGAATTCGTCGAGTCGCTTGATGCACCAAGGGCTCATCAAGCCGGTCAGACGGCGACGTGGAATGTCATAGCGCTCTTCCAGCAAGGCGCCCATCCGCTCGGGATTGAACAGCCCCAGCGGGCTTTCGAAGACCGGACTCACCTGGTCGTCGGCCTTCAGCACATAGACCGGGTGAACCTCCATCAGGCCCTTGATCCGCTCAGCCAAAGACGACTTGCCGCCGCCGACCGGGCCGAGCAGGTACATGATCTGCTTGCGTTCCTCGAGCCCCTGGGCAGCGTGGCGGAGGAACCCGACGATCCGCTCGATCGTCTCCTCCATCCCGTAGAACTCGTCGAACGCCGGGTAGACCCGGATCGTCCGGTTCATGAAGATCCGCCCCAGCCGGGCATCTTTGGAGGTGTCCACCATCTCCGGCTCACCGATCGCGGCCAGCAGCCGCTCGGTGGCGGTGGCGTACATCATCGGGTTGTCGCGACAGGCCTCAAGATACTCGGCCAGCGACATCTCCGATTCGCGCGTCGATTCGAAGCTGCGCGCGTAAGTGGTAAACAGGTCATCGACCGTATGCATCGGTCGCTCCGTGTGAGTGGTTGACACTGCGGGCGCACATGCAAGATGGGCGCGAGCGTAGCTTATCGATGGCGCGTCGCGCGAATTTTTTTTCGCCGGCGCGCAATAGACACGATGGAATCTTTTTTAAGGGCGGCGTCATCATGCCGGGACCCTTTCACGCTGCTAAACATCAAGGTGGGAGGCATGTTCGTTTTGTGGCGAAATGGGCCGAAACGCAGGCGCCATCACCTGCGCGCGAAACCGTGACGCGGTTGCGCACGTCACCTGCAAGCCCCGGGCGCACCGGAACGCCGCTACGAGGGGAGTTTCGTTCCACAATATGCTCGATTCGCCGGTCCCCTCAAGGAAATTCGCCTTCGCCGCTGAACCGAAGCGCTTTTTAGGCCGGATGAAGCCGGTTGGAATTACGTCGGGACACAGATCCATGGCCAACGCTCCATCGTCCGGCAGCGCCCCTGTCGAAGTTGCACTGCGCCACCGAAACCTACCGGAGTACTCCTAAATTTCGATTAAGCCCGCCGATTTCCAGGTCGTCTGTGACATGCCTGCTCCCGCAGCATAAGCTGCCTGGCAGAACGGCAAATGCTAGCCTCTCGATCTGCGGAGCTGGCTGGGGCGCCGCAACCGCCCTCTTCCAGCTCGATAGGCAGGTCCTCCGGCCGGCGGCTGTCGGAAGAGCCGCGCCACTGCTTTGCGCATCTGGTCGATACCACCTCGACGGACGCGGGCGGCAACGGGCAGTTGCCTATCAGTCCGCAAAATCAGCGCGCCCCTTCCATCGGCCACGTGGACGCGCGCGCCGCGCCATCGATCCGCACTAGGTGCATGGCACCTAGTGCGTCGCCGTCACGGCGAACGGGCCGCCCCCGGCCGACAAGCGATCCAGCGCAACACGTCCCGCGGCGATGCGGGTATAAATCTGCTTGCCCGGCTCGGCATCGGCCTTCCGACGCCCCAACCGGTCATCGCCATGACCGGCAGCGGTTTCAGCGTGATGGAAATGTCTCCCATCGGTTTGATATCATGTGAGCGCCGCAAACACGGGAGGAAACACATGCCTGACGGAAAGGAAAAACCAAGGACTGCAACGCGCAGCCGCGCGCGGCCGACGAAGCCAACCCAGGCCGTCCAGGCCGCCACGCAGCAGGAATCCGATATGCGTCGTCTGCTTCGCGAGGCGGCGTGGACTCGTATGTTCGGCAAAGCTGCCGGCTCCAGGAACCCGTTCGCGCGTTAGCGATTGGCCCTACGAGCGAATGCCGCGACCTGTGCCACTCCCCGCGGTGGCTGTCGTGGTTCCCACACTCAACGCCGCGCCAACCATAGCGGCAACCCTGGCCTCGCTTTTTTCCTCGGACTGCCAGATGCCTGCCGAAATCCTAGTGGTGGATGGTGGCAGCAGCGATACCACCTGCTCCATCGCCGAGTCGGCTGGCGCCCGCGTCATCACCGCCGAGCGGGGGCGCGGCATCCAGCTTGCCGCCGGGGTCGCCGCCGTCCGAAGTCCGTGGCTGCTGCTTCTGCATGCCGATACCCGCCTAGACGCGGGGTGGCAGGTATCCGTACGCCACCACACGATCGCCGCTCCGGGACGCGCGGGTTACTTCCGCTTCGCCCTGGAAAGCGACGACCCGCGGAGCCGCTCGCTGGAACGTGCTGTGCGCTGGCGCTGCTGCGTCTTTGCCTTACCCTACGGTGATCAGGGTCTGCTGATCCACCGTGACCTGCTGGCCAAAGTCGGCGGAATTCGTCCCCTGCCCCTGATGGAAGATGTCGATCTGGTCCGCCGCCTCGGACGGCGAAGGCTCGTTCCTCTGGATGTCAGGGCAATCACCTCCGCCCGGCGCTGGGAGCGTGAGGGCTGGCGCCGCCGGTCCCTTCGCAATCTGCTCTGCCTCAGCCTTTTCTTCGCCGGGGTGCCTGCACGGTGGATCCGGCTGCTCTACGGATGAAGGACACCGTGATCGTGTTCGCTCGCGCCCCGCGCCTGGGCGCCGTGAAGCGCCGCCTTGCGGAGCAAATCGGCGCGCGCGCGGCACTTCGCTTCCATATAGCCACCACGACCACCTTGCTGCGGCGGCTGGGCAGCACGCGCCGGTTTCGAACCGTGCTCGCCGTAACCCCCGACCAAGCCCGTGTCGCGCTCGCGTTCCGCGGTCCGCGGATCGATCAGGGATCCGGCGATCTGGGACGACGTATGGATCGCGCCTTTTGGCGATTCCGCTCCGGGCGGGTAGCCCTTCTGGGCAGCGATATCCCTGATGCAGGGCGCATGGATATTCAGGCAGCCTTCGACGCCCTGGGGCGCACCGACGCGGTATTCGGCCCAGCCACCGACGGCGGCTACTGGCTCGTCGCCCTTGGCTCGCGCCGTCCCAGCTCCCCGTTTCACCACGTCCGGTGGTCCAGCCCGCATGCCCTCGCCGACACGTTGCGCAACTTCAAGGGGCGCCGCGTCGGTTTTCTACGGGTGTTGCAGGACGTGGACACCTACCAGGATTTAATCACCGTGTCGCAAAATCGACGAAATTCAGGTTACACTCACGATTGAGTGATAAACTGTGCGGGCCCTTAAGGAGGCCGGCGATGGCACGAGCCGAATGGTGGCGCGGCGCGGTAATCTACCAGATTTACCCGCGCAGCTTTTTCGATAGCAACGGCGACGGAATCGGCGATCTGCCGGGCGTCACCGCCAAGCTCGGCCACGTCGCCAAGCTGGGTGTGGATGCCATCTGGCTTTGCCCCTTCTTCACCTCGCCGCAGAAGGATTTCGGCTACGACGTGGCCGATCACACCGCCGTTGACCCGCTGTTCGGCACCCTCGCCGATTTCGACGAGCTGGCGGACAGGGCACACCAACTTGGTCTTCGTGTACTGATCGACCAGGTCTGGAGCCATACCTCCGACCACCACCCCTGGTTCCGCGAAAGCAGGTCGAACCGCACCAACATTTTGGCGGAGTGGTACGTTTGGGCCGATCCGGCGCCAGACGGGACGCCGCCCAACAACTGGCTCTCCGTTTTCGGCGGCTCCGCCTGGAGGTGGGAGGCGCGGCGGCGCCAATATTATCTGCACCATTTCCTCGCCCAGCAACCGGCCCTCAACCTGCATAATCCTGATGTCCTGGAAGCCTTGCTCGCGGGTGGGGAGTTCTGGTTGCAGCGGGGGGTCGACGGCTTTCGCCTCGATGCCATGGATTTCCTGTTGCATGATCGCAAGCTGCGGTCCAACCCGCCCGCCCCGACCCTGCCGGAGATCCCGCCCAAGCTGTTCGCGATGCAAGAGCATTGCCACGACATGCTGCAACCCGAGTCGCTCGATCTGCTGCAGCGCATACGTCGGATGATGGATCGCTATGCCGGCAGCGTGACCGTAGGGGAAGTGTCCAGCCAGCCTGGCGCGTTCGACCGGGTCGTCACCTATACTGCGGGCGACCAGCGACTCCACACCGCCTACACGCTGCGCCCTCTGCGCGGCGGCTTCGACTGGCCCACCGTTAGCACCATGCTGCATGACCTCGCGGCTGCCGGGGAGGCCGGCTGGCCCTGCTGGTGCTTCAGTAACCACGACGTGGAACGCGCGGTCTCGCGGTGGAATCCGCGGCGCGGCCAGGCGCAGCCGGAGCCGGCCTTTGCCCGTCTGCTCATGGCATTCCTCCTCAGCCTGCGCGGCACCGTCAGCCTGTACCAGGGAGAGGAACTCGGTCTCACCGAGGCCGACCTTGGCCCAGAACATCTTCGCGATCCGTTCGGCATCGAATACTGGCCCGAATTTCGCGGTCGCGACGGCAGCCGCACGCCAATGCCCTGGCAGAGCGACGCGCCACACGGCGGTTTCACCACCGCGCCCGAGCCGTGGCTACCAATGCCCGAGCCTCACCGAGCCTTGGCCGTCGATTGTCACGAACGGGATGGGGACGGGCTGCTGAACGGGTTCCGCCGGTTCCTTGCCTGGCGGCGTCAGCACCCCGCACTCGTCCGCGGCGTCCTTTACCCGCTCGATTTGCCGGAACCACTGGTCGGCTTTACCCGGGAGTTGGACGGGGAACGTATTGTCGCACTGTTCAACATCTCCGCGCAGCCTGCACAGGCCAATCTCGGTGCCCTTCCGTCCCTGCGGCCCATGCCGGAATCCGGCTTCCACGCGCACTATCACGACAACGTCGCCGAGCTGACCGCGCACGGCGCATTCTTCGGCGTAATCGAAAACACCGTCGCGCCCCATTCCGAGCGCGAATTGGCAGCCGCCAACTAAAACCTTGCTTTGCCTCTCCCGCTGCGCGGGAGAGGTCGAAACTGCGACGCAATCCGGGTCAGGGATCGAGGCTTAGGCCGGCATCGTCCGTTTCTGATGCGCCCGACCGATCCGCGCCAGCTCCTCGTCATGGCCGCCAATCACCCGCACACCCTCGTCCAGCCGTCCGGTCAGATTCTGCCGGTTGCACCCTTCCAGGAACGCCACCCCGTATTTCCGACACGCGCTGAACACTTTGTCCCGCGCTTCCTGCATCTCGGGCGGATAAGGGTCACGCAGCAGCTTGGTGGACCCGAGCGACAGGCTCAGGTCGCCGGGACCCATCTCCGCGAAGGCGATTCCGGGCACCGCCAGTAAAGCGTCCGCATTCGCGATCCCCTCCGGACTCTCCAGCTTCAGCCCCAGCATCAGCTCTCCGTTTGGGTTGAGCGGCCACGGGTCTGCGCGGTCCAGGTACTCCTCGGCGGAAACGCCCCAGATCGGGGCTGCGGACATCTCCGACCCGCGTCCCCGCATGCCGATGCCCAGCAACGGCCGCCCGCCGGCCGACCCACGCCGCGTTCCCACCTTCGCGCCGCGCATCCGCTCGAGCGGCGACGGAAGCTCCGGGTCCATTCCGCCACGATGATGCGGATACCGCGCCGCCTCCACGAAGGCCCGCACGGCATTCGGCTCTTCCGCCTGGCACAGCAGCAGACCGTGCACCCCGCGTCCGAGAATCTGCCGCACCTGCCATGCGTTGTCGCGTACCATCCGCTCGTCGAGCCCATTCACCGGCAGTTCGACAACCACCGTCGGCGTGCGGTGACCGGAGCGGGTCGGCCCTCCATCGGCCAGTCCGCGCATGTAGGCTTCCAACCCGGCCAGATCGAACGCGCCATGCTCCATGCCGACATTGATGTAATCAGCCCAGGTGTGCGCATCCTTCCGGCCTTCCTCATAGGTCAGCACGTGACCGGTGTGATGGCCGGTGTAATAGATCGCCTGATCCTGTTGTAACAATTCGATCGCACGGTTGATTCGGCTGGCCACGTCGGTTCCTCCTGGAGTTACCGCAAGCGTTCTACACCCGCGACCTGTGCTGGGGGAGAGGCACCTCTATTTCGCCGCTACCGAAGCAGGCCGCGACAAGCACCAGCGCTTTCCGTGCTATCAGCCCGTCTCGCTCTCGGCACGCACATCGCGGCGCAGCCACTTTACCGCATCCATCTGCCCCATACCGCGCGTGAACTAGCCATCGCCAGTTAACACCTCACCTCTCCCGCTGGGCGGGAGAGGTCGGATTGCGACGCAATCCGGGT